>JBJEAY010000065.1:0-3463 GCA_051869575.1 Prevotella sp.
AAAAGAAAAGTATGTTGAATCTATAAAAAATATATAGTATGAATCCATTGAACGAAACAACATTTCAAAAGCATGTTGCCGACTACCTTGCAAAGAGCGAACTGTATTGCAAGCGCAGCAGCGACCAGTTTGACATCGAAAGACTCTGCGACATGGAGTTGCTGGAAAACTTCATCAGAAAGCAGAGTTTGACATGGACAAAACTGAACAGACATTTCCCAGGTAGCGAGACGCTGAAGGTGACAGAGGAAATCAATAGAAGACTGAATCGTGGAGAGAGTATGCTCACCATATTGCTAAAGGGCGTGAACATCAGTGGTGCAAAGGTTAAATTGTTGCAGTTTAAGCCTGAACTTGAAGGTGAAGATAGCGACAACTATAAGCTGTATCGTGAAAATCGATTCGCCGTAGTGCGTGAGATGAAATATAGCACTCAGGGCGAAGACAAGAACAATCGCCTCGACCTCTGTCTGCTTATCAACGGTTTGCCTATCATCACTGTGGAGATGAAGAACGAGGGTTCGGGTCAAGACTACCGAAATGGTATATATCAGTATTGCTATGAGCGCGATGCCGAAAACCGAATGTTGAGAAACTGCCTTGTGCATTTCGTGATGGACAATAATTATGTCTTTATGACAACCAAACTGAAGGGCGAAAAGACATACTTCCTGCCATTCAACAGGGAGACTGTGAATCCTCCAATTGACGGAGATTATCCCACTGCATACATGTGGAGAGATATATGGCAGGCAGACTCTCTGCTCGACCTATTGCAGAACTTCATCAAATGCTGCAACGAAAAGGGAAAGATGGTTACATATTTCCCAAGATTCCATCAACTAAGGGCTGTGAGGATGTTGCGCGAGGAAGTAAGACGCGAAGGGCCTGGACATGACTATCTTATACAACATTCGGCAGGTTCGGGAAAAACCAAGACGATGGCATGGCTTGCACACCAACTTGCCAATATGACAAATGCCGACAACACGCCTATATTCGACAGTATAATAATGGTGACAGACCGTATTGTGCTCAACCGCAATATGGCTGACGACGTGTTGGCTTTTGAGACAAAGGCAGGAACTGTGAAGGACATTAGAAAGGGATCGAAGAATCTTGCCACTGCGCTCAACGAGGGTTATCGCATCATTATGTCAACTGTGCAGAAGTTTGCCTATGCTCTGAAAACCATCAAGCACGAAAAGGCAAGGAAATATGCCATCATCATCGACGAGGCTCACACTGCGATGGGCAACGAGGCAACGAAGGATATTGTGGAAGCACTTTCGACTGACGAAGACTTGAAGAACACTCCTGACTTCAACCCCGAAGAGTTTGAAGACCAAGTGGATGCCATGCTCGCCTATATGCAGGTGTATCGCAGAAAAATGGCACACCTGTCTTATTTCGCCTTCACCGCCACGCCTAAGGACAAGACATACGCCTTGTTTGGCAAAGACGGCAAAGAGCCTCATGACTTGTATTCGATGAAACAGGCCATCGACGAGAAGTTTATCCTCAACGTGATAGAATATTACAAGAACTACAAGACTATGTTCGAACTGATTGAGAAAAATCAGGAAGAAGACAGTAAGGAGCTATTTGAGAAGAAGAAGGCAATGAGGGTTATTTTCGACTATCTCAACCATCACAACTATATCATGTTGCGAAAGGCAAACATTATGGTTGAACACTTCATGAAAACAACTATCAACAAGATAGGACACAAGGCTAAGGCTATGGTCGTATCGGATTCAAGACGAGCGGCAGTTGAATATAAACTGATTATCGACAAAATACTACAAGAGCAGTATGGAGGGAAGGTAAAGACTCTTGTAGCTTTCTCGGGAGAAGTGAAGTTTGACGATGGAAGAAAATTCACCGAATCGTCTATGAACGACGACAACGTCTTTGACGATGGCATCAAGGATAAATTCGAGGAGGATGATTATAAGATTCTTATTGTGGCGGAGAAGTTCCAGACAGGATTTGACCAACCTCTTTTGCATACAATGTATGTTGACAGACTACTTGGCGACATTCAGTGCATACAGACGTTGTCGAGACTTAACAGATGTCATCCCGGCAAGGAAGATACAATGGTAATTGACTTTCGCAATGATCCTGAGAGGATTAAGGCTTCGTTCAATAAATATTATACGAAGACAAGTCTTGAAGGAGAGGTAGATGCCCAGCGTCTTTATACAATGAAGGGCGATGTGGAGTCGTGGAATAAGTTCAACGATGACGAAGTGAACAAGGTTGTCAAGATGTTTGTCACAAGGAGTCAAGTACAGGCTATTCCTTCAATATTGAAGAGGATTGTGGAAGACAGGATTGAGCCGATGGAAGACAAGGATAAAGATGTGTATCGCAGACTCGTTGGACGATACGTGCGCCAATATGGATTCTTTGTGCAGTTTGCTGACTTTACCGACCCAGACTTGGAGAGATTTTATGTTTTCTGCAAGGTGTTCTACAAGTATCTGCCTTATACCAAGGAAACACTACCTACTGAAATATTGGAGAAGGTTGACCTCGACAAACTAAGGCTGCAAATGGGATTTGAAGGTAGCATAGAGTTGGAGGACGAGGAACAAACTCTTAACTCGCCTCGTACAGGGGAGCCTGGGAAAAAACTTGAGGACGAAGAGCAAACTATTGCACAAATTCTCGACCTCGTGAATAGTCCATATAAGCAATTCCTGAACGAGAACGACAAGATACTCAAGCAGATTCTCGATGAGGTGATGGCAGACCCTGAAGTGACGGAGGCTTTCAATGCAAGGAACACATACGAATATCTTGTAACACTTGTCGGAGAGAAGTTGCAGGACAAGGTGTATGACATGACAGAGACTTGCAACAAGATAGCAGATATTCTTGAGACAAACAAGTCGTTCAGTATGACATTGGTAGGCCGACTGGTTGAGACGATTGCAGCAAATATATCAAGTCAAAAGAATCTGCCATATAACGAAGAGGTTCTGAAAGAGAAGATTGTTGAGGCAATGCGCTCGGAATTCAAGGATGTATGCAGTCACATGCGCAGTATCGAGGAATTTGTTGACACTGTATTCTATGTGCTGAACACTGTCAGCATTACGTTGCTTGATGGAATAGACGATTTGCTTAAGAATGCTCTCAATCATCTGTTTGCTAACGAAGAAGTGACTTCTGTAGAGAAGCATCAGCATTTCAATACTTTAGTGTCGAAGTTTGAGGCTTATCTGAAGAAATTGTACTTCCTCTTAAACAATACAGAAATTGAAGGACGTGATGGAAAGAGTGCATCATTAGCTGACGCTATACACGCCTTCAAGTGTTTATGGAACTTAAAGTATGACAACTCTGATGAGGGTAAGCGTTTCTCGGAATATCTCTCAATGTTGAGAGATCTGAGAAATGACGAGACGCATGTTTCGCCTTATGTGGCAGATGCGGAAGTGGATGCTGCAAT
>JBJEAY010000066.1:0-3459 GCA_051869575.1 Prevotella sp.
ACCGAAAACTATCTGTCGTGGCTGTGGCGGAATGGCAAAGTCGAGTCCCTGAACCGTGCTATGACTATAGTCGGCAGCTGTATTACCCTCTGGGTCTGCACCTGAATAACCTGTAATGGTAAAGAGGTTGGTGACGTTGACGTATGCCCTGAGATTTTCCACTCCTATGCGTCGTACAACTGCCTTAGGCAGAGTGTAGCCAAAGGAGAGAGTACGCAAACGCAGGAAAGATCCGTCTTCGAGGAATCGACTGCTTGCAAAACCATTGTTGTAGCTTCCGTCAGCATTTGGCAAGGTGGATGCCTTGGGAATATCTGTGATATCTCCTGGTTTTTGCCAACGGTCCATCTGACTTGAGAGCAAGCCCCAGTTTGTGCCACGCATACCACCATGCTCCTGGAAGAAGCGGTTCATATTGAAGACATCGTTACCCACAGAGAAGTAGAAGAACACGCCCAAGTCAAATCCCTTATAGCGGAAAGTGTTGTTCAGACCTCCGGTAAAGTCGGGCCATGCATCGCCTACTATCTGGCGGTCAGCGACTGTAATCTTACCGTCTTTGTCAACATCATCATACACGGCATTTCCCGTCTCGGGATCAACATATAGTTGCTTGTAGAGCCAGAAGCTATACATCGGCGATCCCTCTTCAAGTCTTACCCAATCGCGATTATACTGCGAGAACGACACCGGCAACTTCTCAATCTTATTTGCATTGTGCGAGATATTGAACGTTGTTGTCCATTCGAAGTCCTTTGTGGAGATATTCTTCGATGTAATCTGGAACTCAACTCCCTTGTTGCTCATTGCTCCCACATTACTATATGTAGAAGAGAATCCCGTCTTACCGGGGATAGGTGTAGAGAGCAGCAAATCGTAGGTATATTTATTATAATAGTCAAACTCGAAGGTCAGACGTCCGTTGAATAGCGAAGCCTCCACACCCACGTTCCACTGTCGTGTTGTCTCCCATTTCAGGTCAGGGTTGGCAAGTTGTGAATGTACTATACCCGGCTGTCCGTAGTAAGAACCCTCACCAGACCACAATCCAAGACTGGCAAAGTCGTCGATGTTCTGATTACCGCTCCATCCAATACTACCCTTCACCTTCAGTCCATCAATGAATCGCACACGTTTGAGGAATTTCTCCTCTGACACTGTCCATGATGCGCCGATAGACGGGAAAAGACCCCAACGCTGGTTTTTACCGAATCTCGACGAAGCATCGGCTCTCAGGTTGCCGTCGATTGCATATCTGTTAAGCAAACTGTAGTTTATACCGCCGAACCATGACACAAGTGTTGACTTCGATGCGGATGTAGTACCCGTTGTTACAGCTGCTGAAGATAACTCCTGCAATTCGTCGTCGGGGAAGTTAGAACCACTTATCGACTGACTTCTCAATGCGGTGTATTGCACTGAGTTGCCGACGAAGGCAGCGATAGAGTGCTTACGTCCAAAATCGACATTGTAGTTGAGCAACTGTTCTGCCGTAATGGTATAATTGGTTGTAGTAGCATCGGTGGCACTGCCATTGGGCTGTCCATCGGCAAGGTTTGTGTTGAAGTATCTCTTCTCGCGATAGTTGTTATAGTCGAGACTGACTGTTGACTTAAACTGTAGTCCTCGTGCAATCTTCCATCTCACTCCTACGTTATCCACAGAGCGCAATCCGTACGCATGATGGTTGCTGTTATCAATCAATGCGTATATATTATCGAATATACCATATCGTGCATAACTACCATCCTCATTAAGCGGGTTAAGAAGAGTGGCGTGGTGTACAGATGCCTGCAGTATTCCTTTGGGGCTGTCAGCTATGCGGCTCAGTGAGCGACGGGTCCATGTGAGCGACGTTCCTGTGGTAAGTGACAATTTGTTGCTAATGTCATGGTCGAGATTTATTCTCAATCCTATGCGTTTGAAATCCTGAGTCTTCACAATTGCCTCCTGGTCGGTATACTCAGTAGCGGCATAGAGACGGGTGCGGTCGTTGCCACCTGCCACAGCTACATTATATTTCTGCAGTTTGGCAGTACGGAAGATAAGACTCTGACGATCGTAGGTCTGCTGCTCTTCTGGTGTTCCAAGTCCACCTTCGGATTTCGGTCGGTAAGGAACAAGTGCCGGGTCGTTGCCATCGTTTATCCATGCCTCGTTGATTATCTGAGCATGTTCAGGACCAGTGGCCAAATCCCACAGTTTTGCAGCTTTGGCAAATCCATATTCGGCATTAAAAGTCACCCTTGTCTTCTGATTGCGCTCTCCATGCTTTGTCTTAACCAATATCACACCATTGGCACCTCTTGCACCATATATGGCAGTGGCATTTGCATCCTTCAATATCTCAACGCTCTCAATATCGTCAGGATTGAGATCTGAAATTGGGTTAATGGTCTGACCTCCATTAGATATTGTCTGAAGAGGCTGCGAGTTGATGGGCACACCGTCAATGATGTAAAGTGGGTCGTTGCCTGCATTAATTGACGTAGTACCTCTAAGACGGATGAATACTCCAGAACCAGGTGTTCCCGACGAACCGGAAACGATGACACCAGGGGCCTGACCTTGTATCTTCTCATTAAAACTAGAGGCGGACGTTGCTCCGATATCAGCTGCCTTGATGGTAGCAATAGAACCCGTGAGGTTCTGTCTCTTTACCGTAGTATAACCAAGTACAACTACCGACTCCAACAGATTCGTGTTCTCGGTGAGTTCCACCGTGATTGGTTCACTGTCGTCGTAAATATCAATCTCCTGATTGCGATAACCAGTATATTTCACGTTAATGACTACAGGCAGTTCCTTTGCACGAATCGAGAAATTACCGTTTATGTCAGTAATCACTCCATTCTTATGGTCATTACCTATGGCAATGGTAGCACCGATGATGGGTTCCTGCGTGCTGGCATCAACCACTTTTCCCTTAATTGTTTGGGCAAATATATTGCTTGCCGTGGCGAGTGCTACCGCCACAGCAATTATTCTTCCACTAATGTTCATAAAATACTAACGCTTTTTGTTTTCTTTAAATTCTATTTCTCTCTAATGGCCAGTAAGGCAGCTTTCTGCTCTTTCTCAGCAAGTCTTAAGAAACCAGCTTTGTGATTATAGCCCTGTCCGTCAGACAATACCCACTGCAGAAAATTGTCAATGTCTGTATTGAATGTGTTATATGAAAATGCAACAGCATCAACTACCACAAGATCAGGAATCTGCCTCTCCAGTTCATCGAGTGTCTTGTCAAGATTGCCTGAAAGCAGAGCTTCCTTCTGGTCCTTCTTGAAATCGAGTGGCAAAAGGGCAATATGCGGCTTCAATCTTCTATCTGATGTATTGAATATATATGACAGACTATTGAAAGTGACACTCTGCTTGTTCTTTTCTATTGCGTTGAGCAGGAATATGTCATCGCCGGCAATACGCTTTCCTTTGAGGGCGGAGGGTTTAAAGCCGAGG
>JBJEAY010000067.1:0-3448 GCA_051869575.1 Prevotella sp.
TCTTCACTTTCCTTAAACCCACAAATAACACCCAATCCACTTTTCTACCGTATTACCTGCAAATGATTGGTAATCAATCACTTCTAAATACGGTTATTGCTTCTTCAGCTACTCTTCGTGTTCCTTATGGCTCAATGGATGCATATAGGGCAGAGGGTTGCCCTTGGAATGTATTCAATGACATACGCTCGTTTACTATGGATGGCGAGAATAATATTGTTGACTGGTGGCGAATCAAGGTTAATACGAATAATGAGAACTTTGGAGGGTTCATAATCAAACAAGACAAGGGGGACGAAGTCGCGCCTGTTGAGAATAACTCGGAAGTCCCATTTGGCGCAACCCTGTCGCTCACGGTGACTCCTAAAGTGGATGAAGCAAATGGAAAGGCATACGCCACGTTGTCGGTGAAGAATGGCGACACTGCCCTCACGAAAGAGGAAGGCGAAGGCGAGGTTTATGCCTTGACAGTAGGCAATGAGGACGTCAACATCGATATTGCCTTTGCTCTCAAGTCGTTCCAAGACGATAATCTGAAATATGAGATGATTGAGTTGGGAGGCAACGAAGTGAAGGTGACGGGCAAGGTAGGCTCTGCCTCAGCCTTGACCATCCCCGAGTCTGTCCCATCGCCCGACAACAATGAGCTGAATTTTGCCGTGACGCTGATTGCCGACAATGCTTTTGAGAATGACGCGGTGATAACCTCAGTGGAGATACCGGCGTCGATGGCGTCGATAGGAGCGAAGGCGTTCAGCGGATGCAGCAGCCTGGTGGATATTAGATTTACCGGTACAGTGCCGCCTACGACAATCGGAGAGGGCGCATTTAGCGGAATCTCCAAAGATGCGCTTATCACCGTGCCCGCCCTATCGGTTGATGCATACAAGAAGGCTCTTGGCGAGGCCTTGGCAAGCAAGGTCATTGGCGACAAGGGCGTGATAACCCTCACCCATAATCAGGGCGGCAGGATAGATGTATATGTAGTAAACGGCGATACCGAAACACTGCAAACGCCCGCAGACGGCAAGGTGCTCGTTGACTGGGGAACTCAGGTTAAGATTCAGGCTGTGGCAGATGACGGTTTCGTCTTTGAATGGCTGAAAATTAATGATGAATCATTGGGTATCGATGTCAACACATATACCGTGAGAATCATGCGCAACAGTCCCTCTACTGCGCCAGGCCAAGGTGAGATTTTCGGCAACATCACTGCCGAGGCATCGTTCTCTGTTAAAATTGCCTTGGGCATTGTAGGAGGTAATGAGAGTGTTACAATTAAAGGTTCGTTAGTTATGATTGGTGATATACAAACGATAACTGTAACCCTTTGCGAACCAGGTACCGAATCTGCTACAATTCCTGACGGTGTTGAGGTTAAAGGTGGAACTACTTATATTCCCGTGACATCCATCGCGACGAGTGCTTTCGAAGGATGTGCAGTGCTGAAGTCTGTTGAGATTCCTTCTTCTATCACGACGATAGGCAGCTATGCCTTCAAGGGCTGCACAAGTTTGGAGTCATTCAAGATAAAGAAGACCACCACGGCAATGCCATCTACAAGTGCCACCCGTGCCGCCGCGCGCGCCGCAACCGACGATGTGACTGTGCCCGTGGTGGATGCAAATGCCTTCGACGACATCGTGGACATAGCAACGCTCTACGTGCCCGAGGGATGGAAAGAGGCATTCAAGGCCGATGCCGTGTGGAGCAGATTCACCAAGATAAAGGAATATCGTGACGATGAGAACGAGACAGTGCTCGCTGAACTGACGCTGACTGCCTCTGCAGGCGGTTCGCTGACAGTTGGTGCGGTGACATCCGAGAACGACACGCAGACGGTGAAGGTGGCTGAGGGCAGCAACGTCACCGTGACCGTTGCTCCCGCCGAGGGCTACATCCTCAGCAGCCTGCTCTACGGCGGTCAGGACGTGACGGCGCAGGTGTCGGGCGGCACATTGACGCTCATAGCCCTCGAGGGCGAGAACAGTCTGGCGGCGGTGTTCGGTGTTGACACAGGCATCGGTGCGGTATATGACATGGCGAAGACCGTGTATGTGCGTGATGGCAGAATCATCATTGATGGTGCAGCCGCAGGCGAGGTGGTCATCGTATGCGATGCTGCAGGAAGAGTGCTGCGCCGCGAGGTGGCCAATGGCGAACCGATAGAGATTGCGATGGCAGCCGGTAAGGTGTATATCGTGAGGATTGGTAAGCAGGTCATTAAGTTGACGATGTAGAGCCAACCGATTTGTCATAAAGATGTCCGTAATCGGATAATGATAACGACTACATGAACAACCTGAGACAACTTTTTACCCTATCCTCCGCAAATCTGCGGAGGATAGGGCATTATAGTATTGTGGGGTTGATAATTTCGTCGTTCCAAAGCATTCTCAGAAAAGTGTTGGCGGGAAAAACCTCGAAGCCTTGCAGTAGGCGTGGCCTTTCGGCCATGGAAACGACAATGCATCGGCAGTCGGGATGCTCTTCCCTAAAGGCTTTAAGACCTCCAAGGTGCCTGGGTTGCACCTCTTTGCTTGACTTAAACTCGATTGCCACAAGTGCATCACCGATAATTGCGTCAACTTCAAGTTCTGAATAGGTATGCCAATATGACAAACCTCCGTCAACATAGTGATAGCCAAGATAAGCCACAATCTCTTGTATCATCAAATGCTCAAAAGCATGTCCGAAATCGGTGGTTCCCGTTTGCATGTGCTTGCGCCCAAGAAGATAGTTGGGGATACATAGATTGAAGTAATAAAAGCGGGGAGACTGTCTGATATCTCGCTTTACCTTTTTTGTATAGGCAGGTATTAGATAACCCACAAGTGTCTCTTCCAATATTGAAAAGTATTCCTTCACGGTCTTGGAGTCAATTCCGCAGTCCTGGGCAATATTCTTCCATACCACCATCTCGCCATCGGTCATGGCTGCCACTTCCAGAAATCTGTTGAATGTAGCCAAGTTTCTGACCAATGCCTCTGCCTTTATCTCTTCCTTTAAATATACTGTGATATATGCTTGCATCCTTCGCCAAAGCACATTGACGTTGGGGGACAGGTAATGACGTGGAATCATTCCATGATGTATGGCACGCATGATGTCGAAATCATTGATTTCGCAGCTGACCAACGGAAACAGGTTGTTTCTTAATGCACGACCTCCGAGCATGTTCGCTCCGCTACGTTTCAACTTGCGTGCACTGGAACCGCTAAGGACGAATCTCAGATTTCTGTTTACAATAAGCCAGTGCACTTCATTAAGCAAAATGGGTATCTGCTGTATCTCGTCTATCACTACAAGAGTGTCAGGTGGTAATATCTCCAATTCCTGACGTAGTAAGGAGGGGCTTCGTTGCAGACGTTCGAATGTGACACTGTCGAGGAAGTCATAACGCGGGGCATCTGGAAATAGCTCACCAATAAGAGTGGGCTTACCAGTT
>JBJEAY010000068.1:0-3438 GCA_051869575.1 Prevotella sp.
AAATAGAAAAATGCTATCAGATGCCGTATCTTCAAGTTTAGAATACCTTTCAAACATAATTTCCATATTGATTATTACTGTTTTATGAACCAAAAATAGGAGTGTAACTCCGTTTTTTAGTCCAAATATCGGATGCAAAGATACTACTTTTATTTTAAAAACCATGCTTATTTATTAGTTTTTTTTCGTTTCCATAATAAATAATGCCGTTTTTTCTCCGCAAAAGTTTGGAGAAATGCTGATTTTGTAGTATTTTTGCAGCCAAAAAAGCTAACGTTATATGGGAAATATCAGAATACGAAGGGGAGACTTCTCCTCGCGACTCGAACTGGAACATGCGGCAGTGGTGGCGGGATTCCCGTCGCCTGCCGACGACTATAAGCATGAGCGGCTCGACTTCAACCGCGACTTCATACGCCATCCCGAGGCAACGTTCTTCGGCGATGTCATGGGCGACTCGATGAAGGACGCAGGGATATTCGACGGCGACAGGGTGATAATCGACCGTGCCGTGCAGCCGCATAACGGGTCGATAGTGGTGGCGTTCTGGAACGGGGAGTTTACTATAAAATATCTTGACCTCACGCATAAGAGTGAGGGATATATCGAACTGCGTCCTGCCAATGACAAGTATCCCGTGTTCCGAGTGGAGGCTGGTGACACATTCGAGGTGTGGGGAGTGGTGGTGCACCTTATCCGCACATTCGAGACATTGTAGTTTAAAGGAGTTAAACTCCTTGAACTCCTTGGATTCCCAAAATATTGACAGATTTTAAACAAGGATATGGCGATGTATGGTATCATAGACTGTGACAACTGCTACGTCTCGTGCGAGCGGGTTTTCCGTCCTGACCTGGAGGGGAAACCTGTCGTCGTGCTCAGCAACAACGACGGATGCGTGGTGGCACGAAGCAACGAGGCAAAGGCCATGGGCATAAAAGCAGGAACGCCCTACTTCCAGTTGGAGCAGCAGTTTCCTGGACAGAAGATTGCCGTGTTCTCGTCCAACTACGAACTCTATGGCGAGATGACGGGCAGGGTGGTGGATATCATCCGCCAAGAGGCTCCCTCGTATTTCAGATACAGTATTGACGAATGTTTTGTGAAATTCCCCGACACGGACAACGTGGATCTCAAGGTGTGGGGCGAGCATTTGCACAATAAGATAAAGCAGTGGGTGGGCATGCCAGTGAGTATAGGTATCGCCCCCAACAAAACCCTTGCCAAGGTGGCGAGCCATTTCGCCAAGAAGGTGGCGGGATATAACCACTGCTGCCTGATTGACAATGATGAGAAAAGGCAGAAGGCCCTCAGGCTCTATCCCGTGGACGAGGTGTGGGGAGTGGGCCGCCGCTATGCCGCCCGACTTGCCAACGTGGGGGTGAAGACGGCATACGACTTCGCCGCCCTACATGGCGACTGGATAAACGCCACATTCCGCAACGTGACGATATGGCGCACATGGGCAGAACTCAATGGCGAGGACTGTGTGCCAGATGAGGAATATGCCGCCAAGAAGAGCATCTGCACCAGTCGCAGTTTCAACGGAATGATAAGCGACCTCGACACCCTCTCCACCCATGTCTCCAACTATGCCGCCCGCTGTGCCGAGAAACTCAGGGCACAGAAATCCGTGGCTGCCGTGGTGGCGGTATTCGCCCACACCAACTTCTTCCGCGAAGACCTGCCACAGTATTCCAACTTCGCCGAGGTGACGCTCGCCACTCCCTCCAACTCCACAGTGACGATAGTGAAAGCCGCCAAGGAAGCCTTGGGCAACATCTTTATCCCGGGATATAAATACAAGAAGGCGGGAGTGATAGTGATGGGCATCACGCCCGACACCCCCGTGCAGCACGACCTCTTCGACATCGCCCCCGAGAAATATGCCCGACTGCGCTGCCTCGACGAGGCCATCGACCGCGTCAACCGTATCTATGGCACGGAGACCGTAGTTCTTGGTGCACAGCAATACAACGCCAACCGCGAGACAGGCAAGGCCGATGTCTTCGCCAATGCCATTTGTCACGATTTTCGCAGTGGCAATCCCACGACAAGATGGAAGGACATTATTAAATTAAAATGAAGACTTTAGGCATATGTCCGACCTGTTTTACGGTGAGTTTTGTGTTTTTATGGATATAAATTTGGTTAATTCAGAATAATTGTGTATTTTTGCAGCCGTAAAATTTATGGCTATAAAATTTGAGGCGTATGAAGAAGTTCTATGATAGAGCACAAGAGATGGCAAGGCTGAAGGAAGTTCAGCGCCAGGCATACGATGACTGCTCACGCTTTGTGGTGATGACCGGCAGAAGGCGTGTGGGTAAAACGAGCTTGGTGTATAAGCTGATGCAGGAGACAGAAGAGGAAGCTCCCGGTCTGTATTTTTTCGTGGGAAGAAAGACGGAAGCCGTTCTGGTGCAGACTTTTGCGGAAGAAGTGAGGTCAAAATTAGGGGAGTTTGTTCCCGAGGGAATCAGCACGATGCGTGGGCTGATGCAGTTGTTGTTGGAGGTAGGTAAGCGCAGGCGATTTACCATCTTTATGGACGAGTTTCAGGAGTGGGACAATGTGAACGCCGGTGTGTTCAGCGACATGCAGGAGCTATGGGACAAATACAAGAAGGATACCAACATCTGCCTGATTGTATCCGGCTCTATCTTCCGCATGATGGAGAAGATATTCAAGGATGAGGGACAGCCTCTTTTCGGACGCGACGATTGCACCATCCGCCTGTTGCCTTTCACCACAAGCACGATGTGCGAAATCCTCAGCGACTATAAGCCCGACTTTTCTTCTGAGGATTTACTCGCGCTATGGACCATCACGGGTGGAGTGGCCCGATATATCGAATTGCTGATGAATAACGGCTGTACTGATGTCAAGAAGATGATTCGCTACGTATGTTCCTCGGGCGACAGCTTCTTTGTGAATGAGGGTAAGAACATTCTCATCCAGGAGTTCGGCAAGCAATATGGCACTTACTTCAGCATTTTGGGACAGATAGCCCGTGGCGATGTGACCCAAAGCGAGATAGAGGCTGCCACGGGCATGAAGAGTCTGGGCGGACAGATGAAGGTGCTGGAGGAGAACTATGGCATCATCCGCAAGAAACGCCCGATAGGTGCCAAGGAGGGAAGTCAGACCGTACGGTTTGAGATTCAGGACAATTTCTTCCGTTTCTGGTTCAGGTATATATATCGTTATGCTGCTCTCATAGAAATTCAGAACATGCAGGCTTTGGAGAAGATTATGAGGGATGACTATACCGTTTTCTCGGGTATTGCCTTGGAGAGGTGGTTCCGCCAACAGATGATGGAGTCATGCCGATACATGCGGATTGGCGGTTGGTGGAAGTCGGGCGGTAAAAATGCCAAAGGTAATCAGGATGATTTCGAGATTGACATAGTGGCTGAAACAATCGACGGAGATGTG
>JBJEAY010000069.1:0-17888 GCA_051869575.1 Prevotella sp.
TCCACTCCTTCATCGACGAGTCGGTGATTTCCACCTTTGTTCCCTCGTGAATGATGAACAAGTCGGTGCCGCCATTGGCAGGTGTGCTCTTGACGGCAGCGGCGGGAGAGATGACGATGGCACCCGTGCGATTGACGAGTTGGTCTTTCTGTTGCCATGCGAAGAGATTAGACAAGGCGAAGATGACTATCATGAAGAAAGCACCGAAGAAACCGGTCTTCTGCATCCAAACTCTGCCTGTGAACAGATAGCAGAGGGCAAGCACGATGGCAATGGCGAGCGCCACGAGCGACATCATTGCCCATCCGTCAACACTCATGATATTGACCAATGAGCGATACCATGTGACGAAGAACATCTCCGACTCGGGAGTTATCTTGTCGATAGTCTTGCTGCGTGCCAATTGCAGGTTGAAGCGTATGTCGCGATCGCCGGGCGAAAGCAACAAGGCACGCTCATAGTTCAATACGGCACGCGTGATGTTATCAGTGCGATAGTATGCATTGCCGAGATTGTAATATATGTCGGCACTAACACCTTTCTTGAGCAATGCCTCGTAGTCGGCAATAGCCTGCTGATATTGCTGGCGCACATAGGCGGAATCAGCCATTGCCTTGGTGACATGTTCGGGGGCAGCCGTCTTCTGCTGAGCCATAGCTGCCGACGATATACCAAGACTAAGCACGATGAGCACGAGTCCCATACCGGCAGTCTTCACCTTCTTTCTCTTTTTCATTGTATCCTCAATATTTTCGATGGCAGTCATTGCCGCATTGAATGTCTTGTTCATATTACCCTTGGCGTCGCCTGGTGCATAGCGCTCAAACTCGCACTCGTCGAGGGCGCTGATGAAGAGATTGACATTGGCGTCACTCACCTCACGATCGGAGAGACGTTGCGAGATATTGTCGCGCGAGAGACTCTCTACTGGCATGTTGAGCTTGTCGCCCACATACCCCCAAAGGGCACGGAGCACCTCGTCGTAGAACTCGTCGGAACGTCCGGCAGTCATCAGTTTGTTGGCCTTGCGCAGGCGTCGTGTCGCCACCTTGTTGGCCTTCTTTCCACGCATCTTACCGATGTTGGCATTGTCGATGGCACGCTGGCGGAATATCACGAAGAGCGATACGAAGGCAACGGCAAGGAGTGCAAGGGCAATCCAATAGGAAGTAGAACCGAAGAAGAAATCGTTCACACCGTGCAAATCCTCGGGAGTGGTCTTGATGTAGCGAATGTCCTTGTTGAGAAGGTCAACATCCGAACCCGTGAAATCGCTCACTCCGCCGCCCTTGGCTCCCTGGGCGACATCAAGTGTGAAGCCTTTGCTCTCAACGGTGGTGTATTTGTTGGTGGAAGTGTCGTAATAGACGAACTTCACCGGTGGAATTTCAAATTTTCCTGCATTTCGCGGTACGGCGATGAAATCGTATATCATACTGCCCTCAACACCATTGGCCGTGAGCTTGGTCTTGTCGGTGACCTTGGCGTCATAACGGTCGAAATCCTTGGGGAAGACAACCACTGGCTCCTTGATAAGCTTTAGATTGCCCACACCGCTGACAATCACCCTCAGAGTGACTGCGTCGTTGGTCTTGACAGACGCGGGAGTGAGTTGGGCTGAGATATTGAATTTTCCCACGCCACCCGAGAAGTCAGACGGACGAGTGGGTAGCGGATCAACCTGTATCGTTATGCCCGGAGCCTTTATCTTCTTTTTCATCTCGACATATCCCGAACCGCCGTTGAAGAACGCCTCGAAAGGATCTACATCACGATTCTGCATCACTACGGTGCCGTCGAATGTGATTGACGGTATCTCGAGTTTGCCCGTCATCTGCGGGAACATCACATATTGGCTCCAAGTGACGGTGCGATATGGGCGACCGTTGTATGTCTCAACCTTGAAACTCTTCTGCTGCGGCAACTGCACCTCTTGGGTGTGGAATCCCTTGAGGTCGGGCATCTTGCCGTCGAGCCTTGTCAGTTGTACAAGAGTATAAACCTTGTATGTCAGAAGTATAGGCTCTTGCTCGTGCACTCGCTGCTTGTTGGCGCTCACCTTGATGAAGAGGTCTGCCCCCGAGATATTGCTTCCGGCAGTGCGCATCTGCGGTTCGTCGTCATATCCGCCACCGCCTCCTCGTTGGCTCTGCTGACGACCGCTGACCGTAATCTTGACACTATTGGATTTAAGAGTCTTGCCTTCGCATCTTATCTGAGCCGGCGGAATGGTGAAGGTGCCGTTCTTGTTGGCGCAGATGATATAGGTGAAGGTGATGGACGACGACGAGGTGGTGTGTCCGTTCACCATCTGAAAACTCGACTGTCTCGATGTGCTCGGTCCCATCAGCACTTCGAATGCATCAGGGATATTGCCTGCACGGAAATTATCAACATCTTGGGTGTTGATCGTGTATGTGAGTCGAAACTGCTCGCCTACAGACACGTGCGATGGCGCACCTGCCACGAGTTGCTGAGCCGTGGCAGTGAGTGTGACTGCAAAGAGCGTCAATAATATCAAATAAAATCTTCTCATCAATCTTATATTAATATATAATAATGTGATTACCAATTCTTGTCAAGCTTGCGCGAGCGAGGTTGCTGCATCTTGTCCTTCATGCGCTTCTGAGTGTTCTTCTCCTGCTGTATGGCGGCATTGAGCAACTGCTCTGCGTTGTCCTTGCTCATCTTCTGCTTGTCCTGTTTCTCCTTCTGCTTGTCTTGCTTCTGGTCTTTCTTGTCTTGTTCCTTCTTCTCGTCCTTACCGTTCTTGTCCTTCTTCTGGTCTTGCTTGTCCTGATTCTTCTTGTCCTGCTGCTTCTTCTGTTGTTTCTTGCAGAGTTCAAGATTATATCGGGCCTCGTCGTCCTTTGGATTCAGGCGCAGGGCATTCTTATAAGCCTCGATAGCCTCTGAGAACATCTTGTGCGACTGGCACACCACACCCATGTTGTGATAGCCCATCGCCTTGCGCACGGCACTCGTTTCGAGTTGCACTCCGCTCTGATAAGCCACAACAGCCGCCGAGTCTTTCTTCTGAGCGAAGAGGGCATTGCCGAGATTGTATGCCGCCTGTGGATTACGCGGGTTCTTCTCCATGGCCTTGCGATAAGACACTTCGGAGTCGGCATGCTTGCCGCTGCGGAAGAGTCGGTTGCCCTGGCGTATGCTACTGCGGTCGTCCTGTGCATGCGACGGGATAGCGGCAATGAGCATCAGTGGCAACATCACCGTGGCATAACGTCGCTTGCCCTTGAAGAATCTCACGTTCTTGAGCAACGGGTTCTTACATTCAAGCAGACAAAGCTCGGCAATGAGCAGCAAGAGCACCAATATGCCTACTGCCTGGAATTGCTCGTCGTAATCACTATATACCGTGCTTTCTGTCTCTTTCTTCGAGAGTTTGGCGAGTTCGTTGTCAAGTTGGCGTTGCGCGTCGCTGTTGTTATCCACGTGGATATAAGCACCACCGCCAGCCTTGGCTATCTCGCGGCACATATCCTGATTGAGGCGTGTCATCACGGTGTTGCCGCCACGGTCTTTCATATATCCTCCGTTGCCGTCGGGAATGGGAGCGCCACCGGTGGAACCGACTCCGAGCACATACACTCTCATGCCCTTCTTGCGGGCGTCCTGTGCAGCCTCAACAGCTCCTCCCTCGTGGTCTTCGCCGTCGGTGATGACGATGATGGCCTTGCCGATGCCTTCCTCTTGGGTGAAGCTGTTCATAGCCTTACTGATGGCAAGGGCAATGTCAGTGCCTTGTGTGGCTATGAGCGAGGGTTGAATGTCGGAGAGGAACATCTTTGCCGACACGTAGTCGCTCGTGATGGGCAATTGGATGAAGGCGTCACCGGCAAAGACGATAAGTCCTATCTTGTCGTCGGTGAAATTGTCAACGAGATTCTCCACCATCATCTTGCAGCGGTCGAGACGACTCGGAGTGACATCCTGTGCGAGCATCGAGTTACTGATGTCCATGGCGATGATTGTCTCGATGCCCTGGCGCTTCTCATGACTGATCTTGGTGCCAAACTGCGGACGGGCGAGCATAACGATGATGAGGGCAAGAGCAGCCTCAAGCAACCAGAACTTCACCGATGGGCGCCAGCGCGACACGTCGGGCATGAGTTGCCTGACAAGTTGCGGGTCGCCAAACTTGCGGAGTCGCTTTTTCTGCGCCCTTGTCATCATAAACCTCAGCAATGCCAAAACGGGAATCACGGCAAGGAGGTAAAGGTATATAGAATCTTCAAATCTAAACATGACGATATTATGGTATTCTTCTAAACACTGTTATTCTCAGCAATATCTCCAGCAGGAGGGCTATGGCTGCCGCAAGTGCGAAAGGCTGATATGCCTCATAGCGCTTGCTGAACTTCTTGACATTGAGTTTCGACTTTTCCAGTCGGTCGATTTCCTTGTATATGTTCTTCAGTTCCGCCGTATTTGTGGCGCGATAGAAATCACCGTCTGTGGCAGATGCAATGTCGGCCAGCATCTTGGTGTCGATCTCAACGGGCATATTCACATACTGCACTCCGCCAGCCACGGGCATAGGGTAGGGAGCAACCTTGTTGGTGCCCACACCGATGGTATAAACCCTGATGCCAAGACTTTGTGCAATCTCGGCTGCTGTCATCGGTGATATGTCGCCCATATTGTTACTTCCGTCGGTGAGCAGTATCACCACTTTGCTCTTGGCCTTCGAACCCTTGAGACGAGTGACAGCATTGGCAAGTCCCATACCAATGGCAGTTCCGTCGCTGATGAGTCCGCGTGCCGCAATGTCGGTGCGCACGTTTTGCAGCAGATTAAGCAGTGAGGCATGGTCGGTGGTCATCGGGCATTGGGTGAATGCCTCGCCGGCGAATATCGACAAACCGATGTTGTCGTTGGGGCGACCGATGATAAACTCCGATGCCACTGCCTTGGCAGCCTCAATACGGTTGGGCTTGAGGTCTTCGGCAAGCATACTGGTAGAAACGTCGATGGCAAGCATTATGTCGATGCCCTCAACCGACTTGTTCTTCCATGAGTTGCTTGTCTGCGGGCGCGCAAGCACTATCA
Source organism: Prevotella sp. (assembly GCA_051869575.1). Lineage (GTDB taxonomy): Bacteria > Bacteroidota > Bacteroidia > Bacteroidales > Bacteroidaceae > Prevotella. The sequence continues at coordinate 5,071 of JBJEAY010000069.1, forward strand.
CTATCAGGGTGAACGTGACGATGCGCAACAGCAGTTGGAGCGGCATGAGCTTCACTCGCCAACTCTTCGGGGCGTAGTTGAAGGCAAACGTGTCGCTCATCCTCAGCGTCGGTTCGCTCTTCTTCCTGAACATTACATACCATATCAAATAGGGTATGATGAGCAGTAGTAGAAACAGATATTCCTTATTGGCAAATTCCATTGTCTATATATTATATTAATAAGGTGTAAACGACATAGACGACATAGGCGAGGATGGCTGCCGAAGCCACGACGAGGGCAGTGATTGAGCCTTTGAGGGCTCTGCGCGTCTTCTTGCTTCTCACCTGTTCCTCGGTGAGTTGCGGTCGGGCTTGCTGCTGGTCGGGTTGTGCCTCAACCTTTGTCTTGTTGATAAACTCTATGGCGTTGACAAGATTCATGTCATTCTCATTAATGAGTGTGGAGTATTTGGCAAACTTCACGAGGTCGGCTGTCTGGAAGAGCATTCGCAGTTCGTCGAGTGCCTGCTGATCCTGGGTCTCGGTCAGACGGTCGATAATCTCGGACGAGGTCATCTCCATAGCCCTGAATCCGTAGCGTTCCTCGATATACTTGCGCAGAGTGTCGGTGAGCTTGGTGTAGTACTCCTTCTGATTTTCCGACGTAACCATCTTCTCAGCCTTGATCACCTCAATCTCCTTGAGAGCCTTCTGATGGGGCAGCAGTTTCTTCACTATCTTGATTGAAGCCACGATGGGTTTGTTGTCCCTAAGGCGCATATACAGCCAATATGCCACTATCAATAGCACGAGCATCAGTATGCTCAGCCAAAAAGCCACACTCCAATCACTCCAACTGAACGGATTGTCCTGCACGTCCTTAGGACCATAGAACTGGTCGAGCTTTGTAGTGTCAACGGGCACTTCCAACACTTTGAGCGCGAGACTCTTACTCTTAAACTGCTTGCCATTTACTTTAACCGTAAACGGAGGCAGATAATAGAGTTTGCCGTCGAATGACGTGAGCTTATACTTATGAGTGAATACCGCCATGCCATTGTCGATGGGCACTGTGGCCGAGTCGGCATGACTGACAACCTCCACTCCCGGAGTAATCATCTGCTGCGGCTTGAAGTCGGGATATTCCACCTTAGAGCCTTCCTTGGCAGTTGTTCTCACACTCACCTCCACTTGTTGGCCGATGAGTATCTCGATTGAGTCAATCGTTGCCTCAACCGTCGCCTGTGCCGCTGCTGTCAGAGTGGCGCAAGCCAAAACTATTATGGATAATAACCTTTTCAATTCCTAAATCCTAATCCCAAATTTCTAATTCCTAATCCCTAACTTCTCATTTTAAATAGCATCATCATCGCCTTGACATAGTCGTCGTTGGTGGCAATGGATATGCTATCCACATTACACTTGTTGAATGTGTCGGTGAGAGTCGCCTGACGCTTGCTCCAGTATTGGGCATAAGCATTGCGGGTGCGCTTGCTGCTCGTGTCAACATACTGCTCGAAGCCTGTCTCGGCATCCATCACACGCATAAGTCCCACGTCGGGCAGTTCCCTTGAACGAATGTCATACACCTGAATGGCTACGACATCGTGCTTGCGATTGCAGATGGAGAGCGTCTGCATGAAGTCGTTGCGCACATAGAAGTCGCTGAGCATGAAGGCCGTACATCTGCGCTTTGCCACTCCCGAGAGGAATTCGAGCGCGCCACGGATATCGGTGCGGCGACTCTCGGGATGGAAGTCTATCAGTTCGCGGATGATATAAAGTATATGCTTGCGCCCCTTCTTGGGTGGAATATACTTCTCAATCTTGTCGGAGAAGAAGATGACGCCAATCTTGTCGTTGTTCTGTATGGCACTGAACGCCAATGTGGCTGCAATCTCAGTCACCATGTCGCGCTTTGCCTGGCCTTGGGTACCAAAGTCGAGCGAACCGCTCACATCGACGAGCAACATCACTGTGAGTTCGCGCTCCTCCTCAAACACCTTGACGTATGGGCGGTTGAATCGTGCCGTGACATTCCAGTCGATGTCCCTGACGTCGTCGCCAAACTGATATTCGCGCACCTCGCTGAACGCCATTCCCCTTCCCTTGAAGGCAGAGTGGTATTGTCCGGCAAAGATATTCGCGCTCAGTCCTCGCGTCTTAATCTCTATCTTCCTTACTTTCTTTAATAATTCTTGAGTATCCATCAGCATCAAGGCACTTCCACCTTATTAATAATACGGCTAATGATTTCCTCGCTCGACACATTGCTTGCCTCAGCCTCGTAGGTAAGACCGACACGATGGCGAAGAACATCGTGGGCCACGGCTCTCACGTCCTCGGGCACTACATATCCCCTGCGCTTGATGAAGGCATCGGCACGGGCTGCCTTGGCAAGTGATATACTTGCACGCGGACTGCCTCCGAAGCTGATCAGCGACGACATGTCCTTGAGTCCGTAGCGGTCGGGATAACGTGTGGCAAAGACGATGTCGGCGATATACTGCTCGATCTTCTCGTCGATATATACCTCGCGCACCACACTGCGGGCACGCACAATCTCTTCGGCTGTGCTCACGGGAGTCACTGTGGGCAACTGTCCCTGTATGTTCTCGCGGATGATGCGCTTTTCCTCCTCAAGTGTCGGGTAGTCGATCACCACCTTGAGCATGAATCGATCGACTTGCGCCTCGGGCAACTGATATGTTCCTTCCTGCTCGATGGGGTTTTGTGTAGCCATCACGAGGAACGGGTTGGGCAATGCGAATGTCTCGCTGCCAATGGTCACCTGCTTCTCCTGCATGGCCTCAAGCAATGCGCTCTGCACCTTTGCCGGGGCACGGTTGATCTCGTCGGCAAGGACGAAATTGGCGAACACGGGACCTTTCTTCACGTTGAATTTCTCTTCCTTCTGCGAGTAAATCAACGTACCTACAACGTCGGCAGGCAAGAGGTCGGGAGTAAACTGAATACGGCTGTATTCGGAGTCAATCAACTGCGCAAGGGTTTTGATTGCAAGAGTCTTTGCCAATCCCGGAACACCTTCGAGAAGGATGTGTCCGTCGCTCAGCAATCCGATGAGCAGTGAATCCACAAGATGCTTTTGTCCCACAATCACGCGGTCCATGCCGCTGACAAGATTAGTAACGAATGTACTCTGTTGTTCGATGCGAATATTCAATTCGCGAATGTCAATAGCTTCTGCCATAATTCTTATATTGTTCTATATGTTTTCAATTTTGGTGCAAAATTACTTAGGAATTGCGAAATAACGGCATTATTCTGTCTAAAAAATATTAATTTCGCCTCAGATAAAAGATAATTTAAGAAAACTATACCCATTTTTTTGTATTTCTGATAAAAAATACACGTTTTTTTTGGATAAACCGAGAAAACTTCTTACCTTTGCACACACAAAATCATTATAACACATTATGAAGGTATTGAAATTCGGCGGAACGTCCGTAGGTTCCGTAGAAAGTATTTTGAGTTTGAAGAACATTGTTGAGCATCAGTCTCAACCTGTTATTGTCGTGGTGAGCGCATTGGGCGGCATCACCGACAAGCTTATTGCCACGTCAAAGCTTGCCCTCAAGGGCGACGAGGCTTATCGTGACGAGTTTGAAGCTATGGTAGCACGTCATCACACGATGATTGCTGCCGTGATAACAGATGAAAAGAAGCGAACTCAACTGCTGGCAACGGTGGATTCACTGCTTGACCAGCTTCGCTCTATATATTATGGTGTATATCTCATTCGCGACCTCAGCCCCAAGACCTCCGCGGCAATCGTAAGCTACGGTGAGCGACTGAGCAGCAATATTGTTGCCAATCTCATCGAGGGTGCCGAATGGAAGGATTCGCGCAGTTTCATCAAAACCGAACTCAAGCACGGCAAACATGTGCTCGACAGCGAGCTGACCAACCGTCTTGTGCGCGAGGCATTCTGCGAGATGCCCAAGATAACGGTAGTACCGGGATTCATCAGCAGCGACAAGTATTCGGGCGAAGTGACCAACTTAGGACGTGGAGGAAGCGACTACACGGCTTCTATCATCGCTGCCGCTCTTGACGCCGAGACGCTTGAGATATGGACGGATGTCAACGGATTCATGACTGCCGACCCCAGGGTGATTCACACTGCATACACCATCACCGAGTTGAGTTATGTAGAGGCGATGGAGCTTTGCAACTTCGGTGCCAAGGTTATCTATCCCCCGACCATCTATCCAGTGTGCGTGAAGAATATACCCATCAGGGTGAAAAACACGTTCAATCCTTCCGACCCCGGAACGATTATCAAGGACAAGATTGACAACGACCGCAAGCCGATTAAGGGTATATCGAGTATCAACGGCACTACGCTCATCACCGTCACCGGATTGTCGATGGTGGGAGTGATTGGTGTCAACCGCCGCATCTTCACCGCCCTTGCCGAAAATGGCATATCGGTGTTCATGGTGTCGCAGGCTTCTTCGGAGAACTCTACTTCTATCGGTGTGCGCGACGAGGATGCCGACGAGGCAGTGCGCGTGCTCAACCACGAGTTTGCCAAGGAGATTGAGACAGGCGCCATGTATCCGATGCACGCAGAGAGCGGTCTTGCCACTATCGCTATCGTGGGCGAGAACATGAAGCACACGCCTGGTATTGCCGGAAAACTGTTCGGCACGCTCGGACGAAGCGGCATCAGTGTGATTGCCTGTGCCCAGGGAGCGTCTGAGACGAATATCTCGTTCGTTGTGGATTCAAAATACCTGCGCAAGTCGCTTAATGTGCTCCACGACTCGTTCTTCCTGAGCGAATATAATGTTCTCAACCTGTTTATCTGCGGTGTGGGAACTGTGGGCGGCAATCTCATCTCGCAGATTCACTCGCAGTATGAGGAACTGAAGAAGAGTCGCCGTCTCAAACTGAATGTTGTGGGTATATCAAGCAGCCACAACGCGATATTCTGCCGCGAGGGCATCGACCTCGGCAATTATCGCGAGGAGTTGGCAAAGTCAGCTCCAAGCGACATCAATCACCTGCGCGAGGAAGTCATCGGCATGAACATCTTCAACAGTGTGTTCGTTGACTGTACGGCAAGCAGTGAGGTGGCAGGACTCTATCAGGAGTTCCTTGAGCACAACATCTCAGTGGTGGCAGCCAACAAGGTGGCAGCGTCGAGCGACTACGAGAGCTATCTCAAACTCAAGCAGACGGCTCTAAGACGTGGAGTGAAGTTCTTGTTTGAGACTAACGTAGGAGCGGGATTACCTATCATCGGCACTATCAACGACCTAAAGAACTCTGGCGATAAAATCCTTAAGATAGAGGCAGTTCTGAGTGGAACGCTCAACTTTATATTCAATGAGATTTCGGCTGACGTACCATTCTCCGAGACAGTCGTCAGAGCCAAGCAGCAAGGATATAGCGAACCCGACCCGCGCATCGACCTGAGCGGCAAGGATGTCGTTCGCAAACTCGTTATTCTTGCACGCGAGGCAGGATATAAGGTGGAGCAGGACGATGTGGAGAAACATCTCTTTGTGCCCGATGATTTCTTCAAGGGCAGCATTGATGACTTCTGGAAGAATCTGCCGTCGCTCGACGCCGATTTCGAGGCAAGGCGCAAGGTGCTCGAGAGCGAGAACAAGCGCTGGAGATTCGTGGCAAAACTCGACCATGGCAAGACGAGCGTGTCGCTCGAGGCAGTTGGGCAGCATCATCCCTTCTACGGACTTGAAGGCTCCAACAACATCGTATTGCTCACCACAGAGCGCTATCGCGAATATCCTATGCTCATTCAGGGCTATGGTGCGGGAGCCGGAGTGACGGCAGCGGGTGTGTTTGCCAACATCATGTCGATAGCGAATATCTAATAGTTCATCGTCAACTAAACATCAACGACAATGAAACACATTATTATATTAGGTGACGGAATGGCCGACCACAAGGTGGAACGCCTTGGCAGAAAAACCTTATTGCAATATGCCGACACGCCATATATGGACATGCTGGCAAAAAAAGGCCGCTGCGGCCGACTTGTCACTGTGCCCGACGGTTATCAGCCGGGGTCTGAGGTGGCAAACACTGCTATCCTCGGTTATGACCTCGACAAGGTGTACGAGGGTAGGGGACCGCTCGAAGCTGCCAGTATAGGCTACGAGATGCGCCCCTACGATATGGCTATCAGATGTAATATCATCACCCTCGACGACGGAAAGATAAAGAATCATCACGGCGGACATCTCACGACCGAAGACGGCACCGAACTCATCAACTATCTCAACGAGCAACTCGGCGACGACCGCGTGCAGTTTATCCCAGGCATACAGTATCGCCATCTCCTCGTCATCCGTGGCGGCAACAAGCACATTGCCTGTTCGCCTCCACACGATTATCCCGATGAGCCCTGGCGTCCCTTATTAGTAAAGCCCGCCGCTGCCCCGTCCGTGCAGTCCCCATCTGCTGCCCCGTCCGTGCAGTCCCCGTGCTCGCGGTGTCAACCGCGAGTTGCATCGCTTTCCCCCTCTGCCACCGCCGCCCTCATCAACGACCTAATCATCCGCTCGCAGTCGCTCTTGGAGAATCACCCCATCAACCAGCGACGTAAGGCAGAGGGCAAACCAATGGCTAATTCCATCTGGCCTTGGAGCCCGGGCTATCGCCCCTCGATGCAGACCATCGCCGAGATGTATCCCGAAGTTAAGAGCGGAGCGGTGATCTCTGCCGTTGATCTCATACGCGGAATCGGTCATTATGCCGGACTCCGCATCATCAAGGTGGAAGGCGCAACCGGCCTTTACAACACCAACTACGAGGGCAAGGCTCAGGCTGCCATCGAGGCTCTTCGTAATGACGACTTCGTTTTCCTTCACGTGGAGGCAAGCGACGAGGCAGGACACGACGGCGACCTAAATCTCAAATTGAAGACAATAGAAAATCTCGACCGACGCATCGTCGAACCTATATATAATGAGGTGAAGACATGGGACGAACCGGTATGCATTGCCGTGTTGCCCGACCATCCCACTCCCGTGGAAGTGCGCACACACGTGCAGGAACCTGTGCCTTTTGTAATATATTATCCTGGTATTGAGCCCGACGATGTAAAGGAATATGACGAGGTGAGTTGCGTAGGCGGAGCCTACGGAATGTTGTGTCTGCAGCAGTTTATGCAGGAATTCATGAAGATAAAATAATGTAAAATGAAATACTATAGTACAAACAAAAAGGCTCCTATGGCCACACTTCACGAGGCAGTGGTCAAGGGATTGGCGGGCGACCGCGGCCTTTATATGCCCGAGAGCATCAAGCAACTGCCTCAGTCGTTCTTCGATGAAATCGACCGTTTTTCAATCCAGAACATTGCCTTCACCGTGGCGCAGGCTTTCTTTGGCGAGGATATTCCCGATGCCGACTTGCGCAAGATTGTTGACGACACACTGTCGTTTGACTGTCCTGTAGCCCGTGTGACTGACAATATTTATAGTCTTGAACTCTTCCATGGACCTACGTTAGCATTCAAGGATGTAGGTGCGAGATTTATGGCTCGATTGTTGCAATATTTCATACGCCAAGAAGGGCGCGAGCAAGTGAATGTTCTCGTTGCCACCAGTGGTGACACGGGTAGTGCAGTTGCCAACGGCTTCCTCGGTGTTGACGGTATTCATGTGTATGTGCTCTATCCCAAGGGCAAGGTGAGCAAGATTCAGGAGTGCCAGTTCACCACTCTCGGTCAGAATATCACTGCAGTTGAGGTGGACGGAGTGTTCGACGACTGTCAGGCTCTCGTCAAGAGTGCGTTCATGGATGAGGAGCTCAACCGCCACATGAAACTCACATCAGCCAACTCTATTAATGTGGCTCGATTCCTGCCGCAGGCGTTCTATTATTTCAACGCCTACGCGCGTATGAAGGCCATGGGCAAGGCCGAGCAACTGGTGGTGTGTGTGCCGAGCGGCAACTTCGGCAATATCACGGCAGCTCTCTTCGGTCATCGCATGGGATTGCCCATCAAGCGATTCATTGCCGCCAACAATGCCAACGACATCTTCTTCAACTATCTTGCCACCGGAAAATACGAACCGAAGGCAAGCAAGCAGACCATCGCCAACGCAATGGACGTGGGCGACCCAAGCAACTTCGCACGCATCTACGACCTCTATGAGGGCGACCACAAGCGCGTGACATCACTCATCAGCGGTGCCACATACAGCGACGACCAGATACGCCAAGCCATGAAGCAATGCTATGACGCTAATGGATATATCCTTGATCCTCATGGCGCATGCGGCTATCGCGCACTGAGCGAGCAACTGCAGCCTGGCGAATGTGGCGTGTTCTGCGAGACTGCCCATCCAGCCAAGTTCAAGGACACCGTAGAGGCAACAATAGGAGACGAGGTGGAAATTCCTGCCCGTCTTGCCGCCTTCATGAAGGGCACTAAGCAGAGCGTTGAGATGTCGAAGGACTTCGAGAGCTTCAAATCGTATCTGATGAAGCAGTAGGAGAGAGACATCTCGAGTAAAAAATGAAATTGTCATCTGTCATCTGTCATCTGTCACCACTTTGTGGCGGATTTAGATACTTAATTTGCGCGGTAACTGCTCAATATTTGTTGAGTAATTATCGCGCAAAATGTTAACATGTAAAATAAAATTCGAATATTTGGCATAAATGACTCAAAACACAATCGGTGACAGATGACAGATGATAGTTTTTTGGCGATGATGTAGATAAGGTGTCAATTTGGCATTTTGTTTGTTTTGTCGGAAATTTTTTTATTGTTTATTATAGCCCTTATCCTATGTTTTGTCGCTTTTCAGGACTACCGTTTCGTCTTTATGTTAAATAATGCTAATGATTTAGATTTTGGTTGTTCACAAAATTGCGGTATGCCGACAAAATCCTACCTTTGCACCGTCGAAATATGAAAAGCGCATAATAGCTTGAAATAAGTAAAGGCGCATAATTAATATAATGGTCCATACCTCTATATATAAAGGAAATCACAGACTTCGACTGAGCGCAGCCGAAATCTGTGATAACCTTCCCAAAATATAAAAAATATATCTTATTGATGTTGTTCGCGAAGCAAGTCGTTGACGGTCTTCACGGGATTGAAGGTAGCGAGAGGCACCTCAACAAAGACGGTGTTCCAGTTGCTCATCGCTCCATTCCACAGTCCGGGCAATTCGAGAGCCTTGAGCTCCTTGCCGTTCTTGCTCTTGCTTGATATGAAACCGGTGGTGCGGTCAACAAAGTCGGGCAAGTTGAACGGTTCGCCCTTGTAGTCCTTAACTGCGCATACGAGGTCAACAGGGTTGAAGTGAGTGCCCTTGGTGAACATCTCCATATACTCGGCGTTGTTCTTGTCGATCTGACTGCTTTCGAGAATCTGCAGGCTCACGGTTCCGTCCTGGTTGTAGGTGAGGAACGGACCACCGCCCGGTTCGCCGACGTTCTTCACAACACCGCAGACGCGCATCGGTCGGTTGAGCTTCTCGCGCAGATAGATGACGAGGTCGGCATCCTCCAAGTTCTTGATATCCGACTTGCGGCAGCAGAGGTCGTGCTGAACGAAGCGGATAATCTCCTCAAGCTTCTCGTGATTATATGTTCCCGCATCGAGAAGACGGAGATATTCGAAGGCTTTCTGCTGCAGGGTGACGAGCACACCGGCAATCACCTGCTTGTAGGTGACAGTCTCGCCCTTGAGTCGGTCGGGCACTACATTATCAATATTCTTGATGAAGATCACGTCGGCGTCAATCTCGTTGAGATTCTCGATAAGCGCGCCATGGCCACCCGGACGGAAGAGCAGCGAACCGTCGGCATTGCGGAACGGAGTGTTGTCGGGATTGGCGGCAATAGTGTCGGTGCTGGGTTTCTGCTCAGAGAACGAGATGTCATACTTCACACCGTATTTCTTGGCGTAGAAGTCAGCCTTGTCTGCCACCTTCTTCTGGAAGAACGGCATGTGCTCGTGGCTCACTGTGAAGTGGATATTAGCCTCGCCGTTGGATGCAGCGTAAAGGGCTGCCTCCACCAAGTGTTCCTCCATCGGAGTGCGCGGTCCCTCGGCATACTTGTGGAAGAGCAGCATACCCTTGGGCAACTGACCGTAGTTGAGTCCCTCGGCCTTGAGCATCTGGGCAGCCACAGCCTTGTAGTTGCCCTCGGCGATAAGGGTGGGGATGTCCTTGCCCTCGTTCTTGACGCATGTCTCGTTGAGCTCGTCGTAGAATGCAAACTTGGTGATGTTGTCGAAGTATTTCTTCTCGAAGTCGGTTGTGGGTTTGTCGTAGTCGGCATCCACAAAGGCGAACATGTCCTTGAACATGCGGCTTGCCGCTCCCGATGCAGGAACGAACTTCACCACCTTCTTGCCGGCAGCCTTGTATTGCTCCCAGCTCTTCTCATACTTTTCCCTCGACTCATCAGTCGTAGCGACAATTCCATGCTCAACGCTTGCGGCTGCCTCAAGACGGAGGAAGGGGAATCCGGTCTTAAACTCGTTTAACTGATTCTCAATCTGTTTTTCGCTGATGCCCTTGTCGGCAATCTGCTTTAGGTCTCTTTCTGATAACATAATTGTGGTATTTATAGTGAATTGTGCCCCAAAATTACAAACTTTTTTGGAAAAAAGCGAATAAATCGCAAAAAAATTGTACCTTTGCATTGATTTTTAACTCAAATGCAACACATTATGGCAGATAAATTCGAATTTACGGCCAAAGAGAGGGAAGAAACACTCGCCCTCATCGACCATCTAAGAACAACCGTCGGTCCGACACTGAAGGCCGACGACGAGGAAAAATTGAGGATAAGATTAAACAGTTCGCTCATAAACAACCAGGTGCATCGTGATGTCTTCGGACTCAATCCGATACTCTCGGGATTGCAGACTGCAAAGATTGTTGTTGAGGAAATCGGACTCAAGCGTGATGCTGTTCTTGCCATACTTCTTCACCCGAGCTTGGAGGACGGATTCATGACGATAGAGGAGGTGAGAAGCGAATTTGGCGAGTCGCCTGCGAGAATACTACATGGTCTGCTGCGCATCAGCGAACTGTATAAGAAGAACCCGGTGGTGGAAAGTGAAAACTTCCGCAATCTCCTTCTGTCCTTTGCCGAGGACATGAGGGTTATACTCATCATGATTGCCGACAGGGTGAGACTGATGAGACAGATAAAGGAAAATACCAATGACGAGGCAAGACATGAGGTGAGCCAGGAGGCTGCCTATCTCTATGCTCCGCTGGCTCACAAGTTGGGATTGTATAAACTGAAAAGCGAACTTGAGGACTTGTCGTTGAAATATCTCGAACATGACGTGTATTACATGATACGCGAGAAACTCAATGCCACCAAGGAGGCGCGCGACGAGTATATAGCCGGATTCATCGAACCGATAAGACAGAAGCTTGAGGCGGCGGGACTCAAATTCCACATGAAAGGGCGCACCAAGAGCATTCACTCAATATGGCAGAAGATGAAGAAGCAGAAATGCGCATTTGAGGGCATATACGACCTCTTTGCCATACGTATCATTATCGACTCGCCGATAGAATTGGAGAAAATGCAGTGCTGGCAGGCCTATTCGATAGTGACCGACATGTATCAGCCCAACCCCAAGCGACTGCGCGACTGGCTCTCGGTGCCCAAGAGCAACGGATATGAGAGTCTGCACATCACAGTGCTCGGTCCGGAGAAGAAATGGGTGGAAGTGCAGATACGCACCGAACGCATGGACGAGGTGGCGGAGAGGGGAGTGGCTGCCCACTGGAGATACAAGGGAGTGAAAGGCGAGACCGGACTCGACGAATGGCTCAACAACATACGAAGCATCTTGGAGACGAGCGACGACATGCAGGTGATGGACCAATTCAAGATGGACTTGTATGAGGACGAGGTGTTTGTGTTTACTCCTAAGGGCGACTTGCTCAAATTCCCAAAGGGAGCCACAGTGCTCGATTTTGCCTATCACATACACTCAAAGGTGGGCAACGCGTGCACGGGCGCGCGCATTAACAATAAGGTGGTGACTTTCCGCGAACAACTTCACAGTGGCGACCAAGTGGAGATTATGACATCGTCGGTGCAGAAGCCAAAACAGGATTGGCTCAACATCGTGAAGACATCGAGAGCCAAGGCCAAGATTAAACTTGCACTCAAGGAAACGCAGGTGAAAGAAGGCCTGTTTGCCAAGGAAATGATTGAGCGAAAATTCAAGAATAGGAAAATCGAACTTGAAGAATCGCTTATGACAAAGCTTATCAAGAAGCTGAAATTCAAGGAGGTAAGCGACTTCTACAAACAGATTGCCGATGGTGTGCTAGATGTGAATACGGTGATTGACGGCTATCTCGAACTCAAGCAGCGCGAACAGACGCCCACGGGCGACCAACCGGCAAAAAGCGCCGAGGGATTCAGTCTGCAGCACAACCAAGAATCACAGAAATCGCAAGGAAATGACGACGTGCTCGTCATCGACCGCAATCTCAAGGGCATCGACTTCCAGTTGGCCAAGTGCTGTCAACCAATATATGGCGATGATGTGTTCGGTTTCGTCACCGTGAATGGCGGAATCAAAATCCATCGCTGCGACTGTCCGAATGCCGCCGAACTGCGCAAGCGATTTGGCTATCGCATTGTGAAGGCAAGATGGAGCGGCAAGGGAACATCAATGTATTCGATCACGCTGCGCATTGTGGGCAACGACGACATCGGCATCGTGAATAATCTGACGAGCATCATCAGTAAGGACGAAAAGCTCACGCTGCGTAGTATCAGTATCGACAGCAACGACGGACTCTTCAGCGGAAATCTTGTGGTGAACATCGA
>JBJEAY010000070.1:0-3420 GCA_051869575.1 Prevotella sp.
GAAATAGTTACCGTCTGCCTTCTCCTGGGTGTAGGTCTCGTCATACTGCTTGAAGGTGAAACCGTCAGAGAGCTGCTGCTCTGTCAGGCTGCTGCTTGGCATGCTGATGTCGTCCTTTGAAGGATCGCAGGCTGTGAGCAAGCCCACGGCAGCCATCATGAATATAATTGATTTTTTCATTGCTTTTCCAATTTATTAAATGATTATACATCTTTGATTACCAGCCGCCGTACTCTGAGTCAGCTGCTGTCCAGCCTTCGTTCTGTACGACTGTACCGAGAGCCACCTGAGTGTCAGGCATCTTCTGGAATCCGGCAGTAGCCTTGTAGCGTGCGCTATAACCGCCATTATGCTTTGCAGCCTCATTCTTGGCAGGTGAGCCGCAATAGTAGATGTCCTGTCCTTCCTGCTTGTCGAGTGCGACAGAGGCAATGTGCCAGCGGCGGATGTCGTTCCAACGGATACCCTCGCAAGCAAACTCCCAACGACGCTCGTCCTGGAGAGCCTTAAGAGAGTAGGCTGCGATTGGGTCAAGACCGGCACGTGCGCGCACCTTGTTGATACCTGTAACGTCTTCCTTCAACTCCGACTGCATCAGCAGCACATCGGCGAAGCGGATAAGCACGAGGTCGTGGATGTTATCGAGCTGGAAGTTATTACCATAACCACCCTGCTGACCACCAGTCATACCATACATGCAAGTCTCGAAACAGAACGCATATTCAGGAGCGGGATTACCATCAGAACCAGGGATTGTTCCGTCGTTCTTGCATGCGATAGGCGACCACTTCTTTCCATAGAAATCACTCTCCTGAACGAAGTCAGCCCAACCACCATATGTATATGTAGGACAAGTAGTCCAATCCTGGATTGTTGCCTCAAGACGGATGTCGTTAGGCTCGGCAACCTTCCAGTCCTTCACGAGGTTTGGTGCAACAGGGCCTGCACCCCATCCCTGACCGAACGGGAATGTGTTCTTAACATCCTGACCGCCACGAACACCGAAGTGAAGTGCATAACCGTTAGAATAACCGATAGTTGTGCTCCAAGAAGCCTGCTTGTTGAACTTGATGGCGAACATAGCCTCGGGGTTGATACCGTTATCGTTCTCTACCCAGTTCAAACCCTGACCAGCTGCGTATGGATAGTCGTTGATGGTCTTCTTGTTGGTATAAGCCCAAAGGTTGCGGAAATCGTCAACGAGTGAGTAACCAGAGTTGTTCACGCAGTCGTCGATATATCCGATAACATCCTGCTTTGTCAGTGTTGTTCCGTCAGGAAGCTCTACTGAAGTCAGAGGATTGTAGGTAGTGCTTGTCATGTCAGCCACGGTAGTACCGTTGCAGTACATACCTGTGTAGAACAACCATGCACGTCCAAGCATAGCCTCGGCTGCATATTTGTCAACATGTCCAACGCGAGATGAGTTGAGACTGTTTTCTGCCGGCATTGAGGAAGCCGCGTCGCGGAGGTCCTGGAGAATCTGTCCCCAAAGCACCTTTACGTCGCCCTGCTGATTGTCAGCCTCGGCTGCACTTCTTACCAAAGGCACGTTGCCATACATAGAGGCAAGCTCATAGTAATAGTAGGCGCGGAGGAACTTAGCCTCACCGATGGCCTGGTTCTTTACGTCCTCAGACATACCCTCAGAGCCTTCGAGCACTTCAAGAAGAGTGTTGGCACGTGAGATACCCTTGTAACGGTCGGCATAGAACTGGTTGGTCATGTCGGCGTTGTAGTTCATGAGCAAGTCCTCAGCCTGCATCAGCTTGTCGTTGGTGCCGCCACCGCCGAGCTGGTCGTCAGAGGCCAGACAGGCATTGTAGAGGAACGACATCTGAGGATTGGCATGTATTTCGTTCAGGTTCTGATATACACCTGCGAGTACAGCCTCTGCGTCGGCGTCAGTCTTAGGGAACTGGCTGGATGACATTTCACCAATGTTCTCCACATTGTCGATGTCGCACGATGCGAGTCCCATTGTGCAAAGGGCTGTTGCTATATAAAATATCTTTTTCATTGTACGTTCAATTTTTAATAAATTAGAATTTAACGTTCACACCTACCATATATGTGCGTGGCTGAGGATAGTTACCTACGTCAACACCAGTTACCCAAGACTCAGAGGCGATAGACTTACCGTTCTCAGGATCCATACCCTTGTAGCCTGTGATGGTGAAGAGGTTCTGTGCTGCCACATAGAGGCGGAGCTGCTGGAATGGGCAGTTCTTCCAGATGGTCTTGAAGTCGTAGCCCAATGTGAGGTTCTGCAGACGGAAGTAGTCGGCATTCTCAATATAGATGTCAGAGATTGACTGCCAGTTAACACCTGAGTTCATCTTGGCAAACTGAGGATACTTGTTGCTTGTGCCCTCGCCGTTCCAATATGAATAAACCTCAGAGGTGAAGTTCTCGTACTCACCGTCGGTGAACTTGCGGTATGAGCGAGCCACCTGCTGACCGAGTGCAGCATAACCTGTTACGTTGATGTCGAAGCCCTTGTAGCTTGCGCCGAGGGTGATACCCATTGTCACGTCAGGAGTAGGATTACCGAGGTCGGTCTTGTCATCGTCATTTACAACACCGTCGCCGTTGAAGTCAACAAACTTCAGGTCGCCCACCTTAAGGCTTGAACCCTGGTGAGAGTTGGCGGGATCGCCGTCCTTCAGAGTAGATACGTATGCGGCGAGGTCAGCCTCGTTCTGGATAACGCCAGCTGTCTTGTAGCCCCAGAAGTAACCGATTGGGTGTCCTTCCTCGAAGCGGGCCATGTAGCCAGTGCCCTGTGCAAGAAGGTCGCTACCGCCGTTGTTGTATTTCTGCGGAGAGTTAACCTCTGTCACCTCGTTCTTGTTGTAGGCAATGTTGTAGCCAATGTTGTACTTGAAGTCCTTGCCAATCTGGTCCTGCCAGTTGAAAGCAACTTCGACACCGGTGTTCTCAACAGTACCAGCATTCTTCAGCTGAGAAGAGAAACCAGTTGTAGGAGATACAGGAACAGCCACGAGCAAGTCCTTGGTCTTCTTCTTATACCAGTCGAAGTTGAAGCTCAACTTGCCACCAAAGAAACGTGCGTCAAGACCGATGTTCAGCTGCTCTGATGTCTCCCATGTAAGGTCGGTGTTGGCGAGACGTGAGAGAGAAGCACCACGTACGGGTGTATCCTTGGTGTTGCCAAATGAGTAGTTGCTGAATGCGTCGTATGCGAAGGCAGCCTCATACTGGAATGCTGAGATGTTCTTGTTACCGTTCTGTCCCCAACCTGCACGCAGCTTCAGGAAGTCGAGTGTGCCAGCGAGTTTCTCCATAAACTTCTCGTTGCTGATAACCCAACCAGCTGAGAATGATGGGAAGTAACCCCAACGCTTGCCGGGAGCGAACATTGAAGATCCGTCGGCTCGGATGATGGCTGAGAACATA
>JBJEAY010000071.1:0-3418 GCA_051869575.1 Prevotella sp.
AGTCGGCACAACGCATTATCGTGACCGTTCCAGAACCAAGCGTCAAACTCATCTTTGTCATCGAAGAGAATCCAGTACGGCTTCGATTGCTGGCCCTTATTATCAGTCTTGAAAATAGTGTCCAAATCATCGCCGTCCATACGGATTTTATGGTCGATGTTGCCTTCTACCCAATAATATGTGTTCTTTGTATTATTGTCAGTACCGCCCCACAACAGGTTCATACAGCGGTTAAACAACAAGTCTGATATATCAAATCTGGAAGCAGCCTGAGCCTTAAACAGCGCAACTCGTTTTTGCACGATAGCTACTGTTTTCTCCTCATTCGTCATGCCAAACAAGTCGTTGTCGGTAATGCCCAGCTGAGTCTTCAAATTCAAAGCAGTGACATTGATGTTGTTAAAACCGTTAGCATCCTTCGTGCTTGCGGTAGTAATGCCGGCATTAACCCATGTGTCGGTAAGATAGTCCATGCGATACACATTGAGATATTCACTGCTGGTCGTATCGCTATTCCAATAATGCACATTAGATTCCAGCTCCAATCCTTCAGTGATATTCTCAGCAAGTTTAGCTTTATCCCGAAGATATGCTTGGTTCAAGGCACTCAGCCCTCCATTAAACGGGCGCATTGTTGGATTACAGAGATACACCATATTAAATGCTGGAATAACATGGTTGTTCAATGTGGTTATTGCGCCGCCGGCAGGATGAGTCTCGTCATCATTCATGGCTCCCAAATCAAAATCGAAGTTGGGCGCACTATTATAGCAGAATGATTCTTCATCTGCATCATACTTCATTTCAGACGGGATCCAAGGTGTTTCAAAGTTGGCTCCAGGCACATTATTGTCTGCACCCTCAATCATAATGTAGTCTGGGGTGTACGATTCGCTTTCCGGGTCATCATCATAGCCAAATGTCGGTTTGTCACCTTTAGCCGCACCCCAAGTCTGGAAACCGCAGAATGTGGGCGTGGTATGGTTTTTATCGGTATAGAAACACAAGAACGGCTTTTCCAACACTGCGCGACGAGATGGAGTAGAAGGATGAACTTGGTCATACGTAAACCCTCCAGTAGGAAGAGCGCACAGGCGATGTAGGTCGTGGAATGCGGCTGTAGCTCCGATTTTATGACTCTGCATGGAAGAGGCATAGTTGGACTTGCCTACCCATTTTTTTGACTTGGGCTGGCTATCATCCAATTGATAATAACTGGTCTTATTATAATAAGGAGCGTCCGTATCAGGATTTATACCTATAGAGGTAAATGTTCCTTTCACAATTCCTTTTTCTTCATTTGCTTTACATAATGACGAAGAAATGTTCGGCCAATAGTACTTTTTGGCAGTAGAACCTTGACGCTTAATAGCTACACTGGAGAACACGCCAGAATGCTTGTCATCACCAATGATTAACACGGTCATCTTGACATTGTTGATAGTGCCAGGGTCGTTATTGAAAGTTGGGTAAGTGGCTGTACTTGGCAATTCATATAGAATGGTATTATACACTTCCTTCGCCTTGTTGTAGTCGATAACATCACCATTCATAATATTGTCATTAGCGGCCACAAACGCACGTTTTTCATCAATAGATGACATAGCAGCCTTGTAGTCTTGCTGAATATACGTCGAACTCATGGACTCATCAATCATAATTCGCATACCGAATATGTCGATGTTACATCCTGTTGAGCCTATTTTCAGATGCCCATTGGTTCCACTTGCCCCACAGAACGGAGAGGTTTGGCCATTGGGGTAAGTGTATTCACGTTGCATCACACCATCAGCATAAATACGCATATAGTTCAAACCTTCGTTGCGCAAGTTATTGACGATGTTGATTACTAAGTGAATGCGCTTATCTTCTTCCAGATAGTAGTCGGCCATATCGGGTGTAGAAATAGGGCCTTGACCACTACCCATAAATAGAACACGATTCGGTAATACCTTCAACCCCACAAAACTGGAGGCGGTCTCAGTGAAGCACGAGATTACAGGAGCAGACTCATCTACGATTTTGCTAATGGCAATATCAAATTCCATTGTAAGAGAATAGTCCACACCTGACAACTTTAAGCCAGTGGTAGTAATAATTGGCTCAAAAGGCAAATCCAACAAAGATCCTTTCATCAGTCGGAACCTATCTATACCATTTTCGCGTACAAAGCCTTCGATAGTTGGATTGATGATTTTTGTTTGGTTATCGCTGGGCTGATCTTTCAGGGTCAGCGTAGTAGGATCAAACTCAAAATAATTACCCCTTGTGTCTGCCCCGTAGAAGGTCTTTGTGTTGGCATTCAGCAATAGGTCGGCAGTGCCTCGTGGCGAAAAGTCCATGTCATTATTGAGCAGTACGGCACCACTATAATGTACTGTAGTGCCATGAGCAATCTTTACCAGAATGCTGAAATCCCCCAGGTCATGTTCACAGTTCAATGCTGTGCGCAATTCATACGTGTGACCATTCTCACAGGTGGTTGTTTCTGAATAGTACACCTTATCGCCATTTAAGCCATCCACAATAGAAAGGAACAATTCGTAGGGTTCCTCGCTGGGATTGTAAATAGCGTAATGTAGCAGTGTTACGGTATCATAATTTTCAGCTTCTGTAATGGCATCGGCAATAGCCACAAGCACAGTATCATTGCCTGCTTCCCTGAACATAATGCCAAATGTCTGGTCGCTTACCTTAGTGCCTTTGGTGTCAGAAGCAAACGTAAGCCATGCGTGAATGCGATATGTGCCATGCTTGAAAGTGTACTGGGAGCTGGTGATGGTGATGTTCTGTACGGTTTCGCTACCACCCTCATTGGCTGCAAATGCAATAGCTTCTGGCTCTGCCAAAACGGTCTTTCCGTCTGCGCTAAGAATCTGAATATGCAGATGACGTGCTACAGAACCCTTTACATAAAATGGAAGCGAAACAGAATTGCCTTCAAACACGTGTCCTAAGTCACCAGCATACTCCAATCCCATTGATTCTGACATAGTAACATTCACCGCTACTGCTGTCGATGAGGTGGATTTCTCTGGTTCCACAACATTGATTCGGTAATTCCATTCACCATCTTGCAAATATGGACCCAAATCAAAGTCAGTATATACCGTACTATCCTCCGATACAGCGTCAAGAAACCTGGGTTGCCCATCAATAGGCGTAATAGTTTGGAAGTTGCCGCTTACTCCGGCTTTACGACCACTTACTACTACTGTTCCGCTTGTGCCAGCCATATCTTCTGTAGTCGTGGTTCCGCCTACAGTGGTTGCTCGTTTGCAAGTGAACTTCAAGGGTATAATCAACTTTTTCTCATTGGTAAATTTGGGGTCAGCGTTGTCTTTACCGGTCAATGTCACAACGTATGCAGTGCCTTCTCCATGACGAGATGCCACATTGAACGTTTGCTTACTCAATA
>JBJEAY010000072.1:0-3407 GCA_051869575.1 Prevotella sp.
GAATGAGTATCAGATAGAAATGCTGAAAACGTTCTTGCAACAGAAACAGGCAGATGCGTTTTATTCATCAACCATTGAAAAACTGTCTAAGGGAGCACTCGACTTCAAGATAGAAGATTTTTATTTTGGTGATTTTGTCGAATTCCTAAAAGCCAAGAAAGGCAAAGGCATTGGAATAGCCTTCCCACCAACCTATAAAGGAGGGTACGAAAAGATGTTCAAAGCTATTGAGGAGAAATTTGACTACGAACATGCTTCATACAATGTTTTTGACCCAGACACAGCAGGATTACTGTACTTGTCTCTCTTGAAGGATGACAAGAATATTATATTCACTGACCAGGAGTTTGACGAAATAGCAGATTTTAAGACAGCGGAAATAAAGTTGGGTCAAAGTCAGCATCCAATATTCCTATATTCAAGCGTTGATGACAAACGAAAGAGTTACTACATAGAGCGAGATAAGAAACCGCTTGTTAGTAAATATACTACTATGCCGGTGGATTATGAGTTCACAGAAGATACTAAAATAAGTGTCAAGATGGTCCCAAAGGAGGATGTTAATTACTTCAAGGGCTTCTACATGAGTAATAAAGTGAACTATACTGATGGAGGTGATATGGCATTCATCTTTTTTGCCGATGGACTTGCTTTTGGCTTTACCTGCTTCTCTCATTATTCATCAACTCTTGACACTGCATTCGGACTTGCAGACTTTGTCGTTAATAGCCATACCAAGAAGTTGTCAAAGCTTCTAATCATGCTTGAACTAAGTCATGATGTTCGTATGCTATTAGCAAGGAACGTAGGAGACTATTACGACTACATCAAGACACCTGTTTATACTGACAAACCTGTTAGCATGAAATATCGAGGTGTCTTCAAGTTAACGAAGAAAGAGAAAGGCAAACTCGTCTATACAGGTGAGTTCGTAAAAGAATCAATAAACGAAATATATAAAATATGGCTGAAGAAATACAAAAAATAATGACCTCCGACGGCAGGGACTTATCTCAGATTAGGGAGAAGCTCAATGATGTAAATGTGTTGATTGCTCCATATAAATTAGCGTATGTTAACACGCTGACAGAATGCATTCCTCTTGAGAGGAACGCTCATTATATGGAAAAGAGCACTCTTGACCATCTTACCGAGAACATTGCTCATGACGGCTTCCTATCACAACTTCCATTTGGTATGAAGCGAATGGAAGACGAAAAATATGTCATACTCTCTGGTAATCACAGATTGAAAGCTGCAATCAAAGCGCATCTTGAATATATCCTTATCCTATACATCGACGAGGTTGATAAAGACACCCAGTTAGGCTATCAGTTAAGTCATAACTCGCTCGTCGGAAAGGATGACATACAGATACTTAAAGAGATATACAGGGAAATTGATAGCATAGAAATGCAGAAGTTCTCTGGTTTTAATGGTATCAACTTCGTTGATGTCAAGAAAATAAGTGTCCCGTCCATTGGTGATGGTGATATTGAACTGACAGAAATGAAATTCCAGTTCATCGAGAGCAAAAGTAATTCCGTCAAAAATGTTCTCCAAGTTCTCGAAGAAATGAAAATAGACGAAAACTCCTCTCTTGTATATGGTTCGTTTGAAGCGTTCATTAGTTGCTGTCAGAATATCAAACGAAAGTTCAATGTAAAGAGCAGGTCTATCGCCTTCTCAAAGATGATTGATATATGCCAAGATTATCTTAATAAACTGAATGAAGAAGAAAAAAGTAAGGAGGCTTAATTATGTCAGATAGGAAAAGAGGACGTCCTCGCGAAAATATATATAAAAAATATGTAAGTGGTAGAGAAGAAGAAATTATAGACTACTGCGAGAAAGGTGCAGACCTTAGAGGTCTTGCAGAACTTCTCGGCTGTGGTCTTACTACTGTAAACAAATTGAAGCATGATTACAAGGAATTTAGAGAACTTGTAAAGAAGGGAGGTGATATAGCTGATGAAAAAGTTGTGTCAACTCTATACAAACGGGCCATTGGATATGACGCCGAAGAAACATGTACTGAGGTTAAGGTGTCCCCGGATGGTTCTGCCCAAACAACGTATGTGAAGAAAATAAAGAAGCATATACCTCCAGACACAACGGCAGCCATATTTTGGCTGAAGAATAGAAGACGAGAAGAATGGAATGATAGACAAGATGTGAATATCGAGTCTGATACTCCGATAAATATAAGTATAGTAAAGGACGATGGACATTCAAGTAAAACTCAATGAAAAGCAATACACGGCATTTAACCTACTTTGTGACTACGACAATGGAGTTACTGAAGTATTATATGGTGGTGGTGCTCGTGGTGGTAAGACTTTTCTTGGAGTTTTATGGCAAATATTAAATCGTATAAACTATCCAGGTAGTGTCGGCTTCGTTTGCAGAAGAGAGTATGCACGATTAGTCGATACAACAATGAAGACGTTCTTTGAGGTATTGGATTTACTAAAGCTTAGTAATATAGGCGTGTTCAAGTCTGCGGCAAGTGGTGGTAGGTCAGCAAATTCGTTCTATTTCAATAATGGTTCGATGATATATTTTCGTTATGTCGATTATGAGAACAAGGATCCTAATTATGATAGGTTCGGCTCGTATTCCATAACGGATATGTTTGTTGACGAAGCCCAGGAAATAGACGAAAAGGCTATCTCTGTTCTTCGAGGTCGTTTCTCCTTGTTAAGAGGGAAAAGAAAGGACGGTACTGAATGGGTAGTGAAGCCTAAGTCTATGTACGCATGTAACCCTAAACGTAATTGGATATACAATGACTTTGTAAAGCCGGCAAAGGAAGGAACAATAAAGCCATATAGGCGATTTGTCAAGGCACTCCCTAAAGATAACCCATATCTTGAGCCGTCATACATAGAGAACTTGCTTCGTTCTGACAAGGTTACCGTACAGAGATTGTACTATGGAAATTTCGAGTATGATGATGATCCGTCTGTATTATGTGACTATGATGCCATAGAGGATTTGTTTCATAATGAACATATCGTTCCAGGAGCAAGCAGAAGTTGTGCTTCTGATATAGCAGGAAAAGGTCATGACAGATTTGTAGCAATTACTTGGGAAGGCAATGTTGCTACAATAGATGTAGATATGGAATACTCTCCAGGTAAGGTTGTCGAGACCACGCTAAAGGAGCTAATCATCAGGAAGAAAATACCTCGTTCACTAACGATTGTCGATGCCGATGGTATAGGTTCGTTCTTAGAATCATACCTAAATGGAATAAAAGAGTTTCATGGAGGCAATAGGGCTCTTGACAGTGAGAGATATGTAAATCTTCGTTCTGAATGTTACTTCAAACTTGCCGAGTTAATAAACAATCGTAAGATTCGCATAATATGTACACAGGAACAGAAGCAAAGGATAATGGATGA
>JBJEAY010000073.1:0-3387 GCA_051869575.1 Prevotella sp.
CTAAACTTCAACTCTTTAAGTAGAGATTCGTACTTCTTCCAGAATAAACAGGTAGTGTCATTCTTGAAGATCCCAATGTTCTGGTAATTCATGATTTCGTTGAAAAACGCAGCATCAGCAATTGCAGAGGTCATGACATCTACACTGATCTCATAACCGCTCACAAGTCTTGCTCCGCAGTTTTCTTTGAACTTCATAGCTTCATTAGGGTTTGCCAATGTTTTACATGACCCGAAATGAACGACTCGGTTTTCAAAGAAACCATTTGCTATCGTATTTAGCTTGCTGAGGTCAATATGACCATCTTCACCTTCCAATGAAATTGCATGGTGCCAACCATGGCATGCAATATAGACTATATCGTATTTCTTGAACTCCCTTTTATGGGAAGCAAAATAACATAGATAATACTGCAAGTCTTGTTTGTTAAGAATATGTCGATATACTATGTCGCAGCCGTGGAATGTCCTAAGCCAATCAAGCAATGGCTCTGTATTGAGACTAAACTTGTTACGTTTCTCTTGTCGATATTCCCATTCTGCTTCTAAACAGATTATGTTATGATTTACATTTGCCATAGTATTAACAGTCTTCTATTGTAACATCAAACTTGATTTCTTGATTCCTGAAAATGTTGACTTCTGTATCATACGTGAGGGTAGATAAATCGTACACATTACGTGATTCTCCAGGTGCATTATATATCAGCCACCCGTTCATAAAGCCACCATCTGGGTAGATACATAGTTTCTTGCCTGCACATTCAAAGGTGAGAACACGCCAATGTGTCAGTGTTCTCTTTGGCTTGGAAACGACAGGGATGAGAGAGCCCTCTATTCTATTATCGTATGATATATCGTCCACCAGTTCGTTGGCCATGGTATCTATCCATGCGTCGCGGTCTTCTGATGATGGTTGGTTGGCACCGAGGTTGTCGCGCTTTCCATTTTCCACATAATAGCGTTCAACTAAAAATTCCAATGAATAGGGTGAACCTATCTTCCTGATGAAATAGCCGATGGTTTGCATACATAGAATAATGGATAGAATACTCTTCATGTGTTCGTCCTGATATGACACTTTGACCATTTCCTGGTTATGTCCTTTACAATGAGCAACAAATTGATCCACGATGTCAGACGCTTTTGCATCTATGATACCACCGAGTTCAGAAGTCTTTATGATTGTAGGGTCGGTATCTCCCAGCTTGAATATCCTGATGGTTGCGTCCTCAATATCCGTGTGGATAAATTCAGCTGCAGCAGCAAAATTGTTGGTGCGGATATAATAGATAGTACCGTTGCCCCATTTGTCATTGAGTGTAATGTGGTTAGGATTGTTTGTGAAATACAATCTGCCGTCAATAAATGCCAAGGGGTACAAACCATTATTGGCAAAAGGATTCTGTATTTGCAGTACCTCATTTGCCCATCCTTTAATACTTCTGACCATATTGAGTACAGGAGTGTTCATCTGCTGATGGCCATTGTTTGCCACACAGAATGATGTTTGAGTGGCATTTGGGGCGATACGGCTGAAGAACTGACCCTTCCAGCAATGGTCTGTGCCTTCATATTCCCAGTGGTTGTAATCATCATCCACAAAGATGAACACAGCACTCTGAGATGATGCCAATGTTCGTAGCATCTTGGCGAGAGACGTCTCAGTGGCACTCTCACCGAATACATTTTGGATAGGAGCTGGCAATACTTTTCGGGCATCACGTTCTTCCTTTATCCATGCCTTGGCAGCCTGTATGTCGATGTGATTCACGTAATGCAGCGTAAACTTGTCGATGAGCGCATCCTTGTTGCCTGTGTGTTCAGCTGCTTCGATGACAGAAGCAGAACGTTCGATGACAGCTTTCAACAAGTCCATAGCCGCCAACTGGTTGGAATATCCTGAACCTCCTGGATTGGCATCAAAGATGCAAAGATGACCATTGGGTGTAATCGTGAAATCGATGTCCGTACGCTCCACGTTAAGCTCTTCCGACAATGAACGTGCAAACAGTAGGCCCAGTGTGATGAGCAAGTTCTCTTCCTTCTCGCGTGAGTTTATCCAATCCTGATTGAAATGACGAATACGAATCTCCGTATAGTCCGTCTGTATCATATCTCCCAAGACCACATTACGCTTGATGTAGTCTGTGCTGTTGGCTTTGCCTTCCTCCTTCGCACCTCGGCCATTCAAGCCAGCTTGATGGCTCTCGGTTTGTCGTCGGTTGCAACCCATACAACGATTTGGTTTATTTCCCTTACGAATGAGTGAGAAGTGATAGTTCTCTTTTTCGCTATCCTTTGAAGGAATCGTGTTCATTTCGTTAGGCAATTTTTCGGGATCACTTGATGACGCTGCTGCCCAACTCTCCAGTACTGTCTTTCCACACTTGGTGCAGTGGCAGTAGCCAAATCCTGTACCTTCGTTATAGTATAGAATTTGCCCGTTGCCACTCTCACGACTGCTTCTCGCATCAAACAAGTGCGGTTCTATTCGGTCTTGCTTCCATTCGTCAGCCCCAATCAACTGGGCATTGACCCGAGTATAGACGTTATTGTCAAGAATGCGGCTTGCAGATTCGTTCATGTCTGGAATGAACTCTGCAGGCTGCAATAGGTCGAGGTCAACAGTCTTGCTGACTGACCACTTCTGAAGATTATCCAACTCATCCTTCGTGTCAATAACCACCTGCTCTCTGTTGAAATATAACTTTTTGAAGGTAATTTCAGGCTTGAAAAAATTGGTGTACCGGATCCCTCGTACAATCCGGACCATCCCGTCACGAGCAATAGGATTGCCAGGCGCATATTGCGAAAGGGCGGTTCGTAATGGATAGGATGGATTAGACACAGTCACAAGTGAGTAGGTGTCCTGAGAAGCCGAGTTGATGTCAAACTCCACCACATTGACAGGCATGTTAGCATTAGGGGTGAAACGATGCGTCGCCCAATAGGTCAAAAGTCTGGCAGCAAGCGGTTCTATGAATTTCATTTCAAAGAAAGCCTGCTGTTTCGCGCTCTTCGCATTTCTGTATGGCTCGGCATAATCCTGAATACGCAGTTCAAGCTCTGCATAGCAGTTCTCATTCATTTCACGTGCTTTATTGACCACATACTGAGGTGGCCGGCTGCTGAATATCGTGCCGGCAAGCAATATTCTGAGTTTGCGCCGTAGTTTGTCATTGAGGGCTTCAGAACATTTGTTGTTGAATGCTTCGTAGGGAGTGCCTGTCTCGTCACCCAGTCCATCCAGTGGACTTACCGGAGAATTGTCTGCTTTCCTCTTTATTTTGATATGGCGACTGTCTCCATCGGGCACAATCTGGTAATTGGTGAAATAGCTGATGACTTGTTCATTGATACTACCACCCGACTTTCCAAACACACC
>JBJEAY010000074.1:0-3386 GCA_051869575.1 Prevotella sp.
CTGTGCTTTGTTATTAAGCCCTTTCAGGGCTACATGCACATTTTGACACAGCCCCATGATCTTTATATAAATGCACCTTTGGCGGCGGCTCGGCATAATCCAAGTAAACTTGGCTTCTGCTCTCGCCTTGCACAAACGTTCGATTATTGTCAGGTTTGCCATCATATATTTATCAATATGCAGGCTGATATACTGTGCTGTGTCGTGCAATATATCTCCGCAAACTGGTTTGGGGTCAGCTACAAGTCTTCATCGGCGAAGCGCACGGACATGCGGGTTATCTCTTCGTTTGTCTTGATAGAGGCTTATTTTATTGTCTTCATAAGTTGCCCTTTTCGTCATCATAAAAACAAAAAAAGAGAGCGTTCGAATTGCTCTCTTTCTAAGTGGTGCCACCAGGCAACATTCCTTTTTGATGTTGCAAGGCGGTGTATTTCAATACGTTAAGTATATTTTTCGTATTTGGAGATGCACGTATTTAGCACACTACACCCGAAACTATCTCTCAGTTTCTGTTTGCAAAGGTATATGGAAAAACTGAAACTCGCAAATTTTAAGGCAACTATTTTTCAAAAAGATACGATTTTTCTTATAAAATTCGACCTAACGGTAAAATTAAGTTGTTTAACGGTACAGAGAAATGCACAAATATAAAAACCCGACCTGAAATAGGTCGGGTTCGATCTGTTGCCATACGGAAAACAACAAACAACTAACAACAACTTATTCTAAGCCCATAGCCAACAAGTCCTCCTATCATTGAGGCAAGGAAATCGTACCAATCAAAGCCGTTTCCCTTAATCCATCCCCAAGTTCCACCTTTATAGCCATTCCACATCCAGTCTTTGAACTCTGCGGTAGCGGATGCAGCAAAGACCGCCTCAATGCCAAGAAGCACGCCAATAATAAATACGACCACAAAATGTTGAGGACGGCTACTCACAAGCATCCACTTGAACTTGAAAAATTCACGAATTTTCTCTTTCATTGTTTCATGTCTTATATTAACGAATAGTGCGCCACATAGCATAATGTTTTCTGGACGATAGGTACTCCAGATTATGCTCATTGGTGTACGCTTCTCTTTCAAAACAAATATTCCGATAGGCATTGCCCGGCATGAGTAGCCTAACTAACCATTCAACAAGATAAATAAGGTAAAACCCGATATAGCCAAGCTCTTTCATTTGGGCGGTATGTATCTTCTCATGGTTAAGAACCACTTCAGACACAACGCCGCCTTTGCGGACAAAAAGGACTCCAAACAAGTTAATGGCCAAGAATCCTGGGAATGGGATGATAGAGTTATAGATGATTTTCATTGCGGAAGGCACCCCACTCGAAGAGGATCCCGTGAAGGACAATCGGTTTTCAAGACCGTTGCAGCACCTCGCTACTTTACCTTCCAAATAAAAACCCCCACGGTTTTCACAAAAGGTGGGGGACTATTCGTATGATTAACTAATTCAAAAAAATTGCGCTTCCCAGCGCGAGAGAGAATGATGTTATCCTAAAACAACCTAATATTAACCTTAAAAACCATTACCATAAAAGTGCGTAAGGATGGATTTGAACCAACGACCTTCACATTATCAGTGTGATGCTCTACCACCTGAGCTACTCACGCAAACGCTCCGATCATTACCCAGCTCGGAGTTACACTCGCCAGCATACGTTCTGGACGATACAACACTTCTTGTGGATGGCTTAACCACAAACTTCTTTAAGTGGATCGTGTCTTCGTTACCTTGTACTTCGGTCTTATGTGGGGTAAGTGAGACTCGAACTCACGACCTTGCGCTTGTTAGCACCGCTCTTGCCATCTGAGCTACAACCCCAGTTATTATCGTGGGCCAGCGACAGGGATCGAACCTGTGTGATAGTCATGTTGCGTCAGCTCAAACTCGCCTATCCACTCAGCCACGCCAGCCATATAGTTGCGGAGGGGTGACTCGAACACCCGACCTTCAGGTAATGAGCCTGCCGAGCTACCACTGCTCCACTCCGCGATATTCAATAAAGAATAGCGTTCCCAAAACACAATAAGTTTATGGAAACGCTATAAATTTTCAGAAATTTGTAAATTACGGCAATTACGTATAGCTATTTACTTCTTGCCACCGCCTCTGCCGCCTTTACCGCCTTTCTTACAGCTCATAATAAACACCTCCTTTCTATCACTAATGGTGAAACATACATTGTCTTCTGTAATAGAATAGCAAGGAGGATATTTATAAGTTTGTCAATCAGACTACCAATTCCCAGTCATCTGCATATTACATAATTTGATGAACAGTTCATGTTGAGCCTTGTCAGCACATTTCTTGCAATATGGGTAAGACGGAATATCTGGATCTATGACTGGAAAGAACACTTCCGCTTGCTTTCCGCATTCCACGCATTTGAAGTCAGATGCGTGGATTAGCTTGTCTTTGCTGGTCAATTTACGCTTCATAATAATTGAATTTGGCTCTCATTTCTTTAATCCATTCAAGATATTTGTTGAGGGCGTTTTTAACTCTTGGTGAATCAATCGGGAGTTTTAATTCGTCATTTGGTAACGTACAAGACGGACAGATATATTTACCGTTGAATGCACCTTCTTTAACAACTTTCCAACCTCTGTGAAATATATATGAAATGATTAAAACGGTAAATGTCATGCAGCCTTCTGATTCATACAGTTTCCTTTCTGGCATTGGTGCATAAAGTAATTTGCCACATCTTGCACATTTTATGTGTGAACCCCTTTGAGTAGGATTGGCCCCCAGTCCAAATATGCTGAGTAGCTTTTCACGCCTTGCTTGTTTTTCTTGTTCTGTCATTGTTGTGAATATATTTGTTATAAAATTCCAGACCAAAATTAGCTATACATATTTGTCTTGCTTCGATTCGTATGAGGGCCAGACTTTTGAGAGTCTGATATGGGTATATTGTTTTTATCCACTTATCAGTCAATAAATATCTTGGAATAGAATGAGCAAGAATAAAATTTGCTTGTTCCATAAACGGATTCATAAGCTTTTGATATAACTCTTGCATCATTCTGATTTTATTTGGAGTTATTATTGTTTCTTGCATCTTCTTTCTTTTCTACGCTTTAGAACCTTTTGAACATAATCTTTCCATAGATCCTGCTCTTCCTCATCCGTGACGCCATACCACCAATATTGTTTATGGGTTCCGAACCAGCGATAAACAATTAGTCTGTCATCTGGCCGTTCTGGATGTGGTAGATATGCGATGATGTGTGCCTTTACAACATTGTCGGCTGCGCGGTGATCATATAGGTATCTGATTTCTTCTTTCATATTTGATTGTCTTTAATACATTTCTTGCAAGTATCTGGCAATATAGGTTCATTCCAGTATGTACACATTCTACGA
>JBJEAY010000075.1:0-3384 GCA_051869575.1 Prevotella sp.
CGATCTCAAACAAGCCATTAGGTGTCTTTCCGAACTCCTTTTCAGTAAAAGAAACATGGAAAGGAAAATTCGTAATTGCAAGAAACGTCGCACATAAAAACATACCAACCTGCAAATTATAACGCAATCAATTCTTTTTTCAGGATTTGTAATATATGGAGGTATTTATGTCTAATTAAAATACCTCCATACATTTTGGTTCGCCCGACATGGGCATAATCTAACGGGGACAAGTCCCGAGCGCGCCCTGATAGTGGGAAGCGCATAGCCGAAGACAAGGTGTCCGTGACAACACGGAATCTGAAGGAAGTCGGAGGCAAAAGTCTGGCTCCACGTACAGGAACTTTATACAAGGCCGGCAGTCAAGAGGTAAGGTTGCCTGGCAAAACAAAGCCCGATAGCTATCCGGATTGGCTGAATGTAAATCAAGGGAGTATAAGACGGAAAGATTATGTTCTTAATCGGGGAGGTCTGCGGGGCGAGCCGCAAGGCAAGCAGTAACAACGAACCCGCAGAAGTCAGCAGACGCCATATTAGCCGCTCCTTAAAGCTCGTGGGCGCGGTGAAGGGTAGAACTTAACCAAACGAGCAAAACTTTAAACTACCCTATGAAAGGAGAAAAGCAGAAAACAGAAGAAAGCGGTCCACAGAGAAATTGCGCGGAACGCGAAAGGTATGTGGAAGCGCCTACTTTGATGGGGATAGTTGGAGACGAACTCGTAGAAGTGCAACTATCGGCAGACAGGATGTTGGAATACATCTGCACTCCCGTCAACCTTAACAGAGCCTACAGACAAGTCAAGGCCAACAAGGGGAGCGGTGGAATCGACAGAATGGAAGTAGACGAACTTCTTCCATACCTGCGGGAACACAAGGATGAGCTGACTGAAAGTCTGCTGGGCGGACGCTACCGCCCCAATCCAGTCCGAAGGGTAGAGATACCCAAGGACAACGGCAAGACGCGCCAACTCGGTATACCTACCGTAGTAGACCGCGTAGTCCAACAATCCATAGCTCAGGTGCTAAGCTTGATATACGAGCCAAAGTTCTCGGGAAGTAGCTTCGGCTTCCGCCCGAGACGGAGCGCGCATCAAGCCCTGCAGAAGGCACAGGCAATCATCAATGACGGCCACAGATACTGCATTGACCTTGACCTTGAGAAGTTCTTTGACACGGTCAACCACAGCAGGCTGATACAGCTTCTCGGCGAAACCATCAAGGACGGAAGACTCATATCGCTGATACATAAGTATCTCAATGCAGGAGTAATAGTCGGTCACAAGTACGAGGAAACGACTAAAGGAGTACCACAAGGAGGTCCTCTCAGCCCCATCCTCAGCAACATAAAGCTCAACGAACTCGACCGCGAACTTGAAAGACGTGGCCTACCGTTCGTGCGTTACGCCGATGACTGCATGATATTCTGCAGGAGTCCGAGAACGGCCGTAAGGGGCTGCGAAAGCATAACGAAGTTCATAGAGGTAAAACTATTTCTCAAGGTGAACAGGGAAAAGACCACAGTAGGCAGCATCCACGGCAAGAAGTTCCTCGGCTACTCATTCGGCATGTGAAGGGGAAAGGCTCTATTGCGCGTTCATCCTAAAAGGAAGACAAAGCTGAAAGCGAAGTTGAAGAAACTGACATCGCGCAGTTGGAACATAGGCTACGAGAAGCGCAAGGAGATACAGACCCAGACAATCCGAGGGTGGGGCAACTACTTTCGGCTTGCAATGATGCGTAACTACTTGTTGGAAACGGACGAATAGTTACGTTCACGCTTCAGAATGTGTATATGGAAATGTGTATATGGAAATGTTGGAAACGAGCCAGAACCCGCTTTAAGACCCTGCTCAGATGTGGTATTGTGAGATGGCGAGCGTTGGAATCCGTTAACTCCCGCAAAGGCTACTGGCGCACTGTTCATATCGGTGCTGTCCAAGAAGCGATGTCCATATCCTATCTTAAAAGGGCAGGATACCCTTGCCTAATGGATTATTACGAGAAAATGCACCCGTGTTAAGAACCGTCGTATGCCGAACGGCACGTACGGTGGTGTGAGAGGTCGATAAAAGCGAAAGTAGGAGATAAGCGCCTACGATTAGCATTTACCTCCTACTGGATTATGCTGCGATCATAAAGAAATCTTATACTTCATGCTGATCCCTTTTTTTATATGTGAAATTACCGGCTCTGGAGTTTCGCTTTTTTTAACTACTTCCGGCGTAGGCGGAGCAAGTTCCAACTGAATCTTACGGTCAAGTGCGGCAAGTTCGGACCTCAACTGTTTCAGTTCGTCCTCTTTCTTCCACACCTTGTCCGCTATCTCCTGCAACTGCGGAATCTCCTTTTCCAGCACCTCGTTCTTCGCCTTATACTGCTCGATGATGGAGGGTATCTTCTCCAAGGCATTCAGGAAGTTCCTTGCTGCCGCCACAGGGTCGACCATTGCCAGATGCCCGTTGTTGAACTTGTATTTATAGTTGCCCTCCACCACGAAGCGGTTGTCCACGAAAGGTAGGCCGTTTTCCAAAATGGTCTCGCTGACCACCTTGATAGGGAAACCGTACAGTTCGCCGACGGGTTTGTAGAGTCCACCTGTGGTGGCGTTTTTGGCTATTTCCTGCAACCGCTTGCCGAGAACCTTCTCGTCGGTAGAATCCACACCGTCTATGCGAAGCGCATTCAGGCGGTTGCCCTCCTTGTCTGTCTTGGCTGCGGCTGTGAACTTCTCCCAATCCTCCGTCATGGCGGTGATGACTGCGTTGTTGTTCTGTAGCTCGCCTGTCTTGGACTCCAACTTGAACTCTGACTCACGCCTGCCCTTGTTGAACGACTTGCGTTCCCCTTCGAGGGAGGCGATACGTTTCTCCAGTTTCGCTTTTTCAAGCAGGTCTGTATTGCCCGAAAGAATGGCCATGTATTCCGAGAAGTTTATACCCGATTTCTCGTCCATCGCACCCTCGTCAATGGTACGCGCCCCCATCGCTCCGCTTTTCAGCTGTGAGATGAAGGTCTGCTTGCAATGAAGCAGGTTGAACTTGTAACTGTCCAGCGACTTCTCCACGGCGTAGATGACGACATCTACATTGTTTCCCGCAAAGTGCTTGGCAATCTCGTTGCCGGCACGCACGCCACGACCGTCACGCTGTTGCAGGTCGGACGGTCGCCACGGTGTATCAAGATGATGGATGGCAACACACCGTTGCTGTGCGTTCACACCCGTTCCGAGCATACTCGTGGAACCGAACAGCACACGTACCGTCCCGGCATTCATGGCGTCTATCACCGCCTTGCGCGCCTTGTCGGCCTTGCACTCCTGTATGAAACGAACCTCATGGCCGGGGATGCCGTAGTCCTCCATCAGCTTGCGTTTTATCTCGCTGT
>JBJEAY010000076.1:0-3383 GCA_051869575.1 Prevotella sp.
GTTTCGGTTCTAACAATAAGTATGGTACATTCCCCTCTGTATCTCTTGGATGGAACGTGATGAACGAGAAGTTCATGGAGAAGACACGTTCATGGCTTGCCAATTTCAAGGTACGCTTCTCATGGGGTAAGAACGGTAATGACAATATCGGCGACTTCGCCTATACCACACTCTCGACAGTGGGAGGCACAAGCAACTACTACCTCGGACAGACAGCCTCAATGGTGTATGGTTCAAAGGCCAACCGCCTTGCCAACCCCGACCTCAAATGGGAGGAGAGTGAGCAGACTGACATCGGTCTTGACTTCGGTTTCTTCAACAATGCGTTGACATTCACCGTTGACTACTTCATCAAGAAGACCAATGGAATGATTATCGAAATGCCTATCCCAAGCTATGTAGGTGAGGCAAAGCCCCTTGCCAATGTGGGAGACATGGAGAACTCAGGATTCGAGTTTGAACTTGGATATAAGTGGCACGTTGCCGACGCCAACTTCTCGATAAAGGCAAATGCATCATATCTGCACAACGAACTGAAGAACCTCGGTAATGACACCGGTTTCCTCAACTGGGGTATCAGCCAGTTCAGCGATGGCGGTACACGTGCCGAGAACGGACAGCCGTTCCCATTCTTCTATGGATACAAGACCTTGGGTGTATTCCAGAATATGGACCAAGTGAATTCATATACTTGGACAAATCCTGCAACTGGCGAGACTAAGCTCATCCAGCCCGACGCACAGCCAGGTGACCTTATCTTCCAGGATACCGATAACAATGGTGTTATCACATCTGACGACCGTACCAAGATTGGTAAGGGCACACCCGATTGGTCGTTTGGTGCCACCTTCAATGCAGAGTGGAAGGGCTTCGACCTGAGCGTATTCTTGCAGGGTGTAAGCGGTGTGGATGTATTCGATGCCACTTATCGTCAGGACATCGCTTCGGGTAACTTCCCCACATGGGTGCTCTCACGCTGGACAGGAGAAGGTACATCCAACCGCGTGCCAATCCTTAAGCAGGGCGACAGCAAGAACTGGGTAGTGAGCGACCTCTATATCCAGGACGGTTCTTACCTCCGCATGAAGAATTTGACTCTCGGTTATACATTGCCACGCAATCTCACACAGAAGATAGGCATTAGCCGTCTGCGTGTATATGCAATGGCAGAGAATCTCTTCACTTGGACAAAATATTGGGGATTCGATCCTGAAATCGGTACAAGCGGAACATCGCTTGGTGTTGACTATGGAGTATATCCGCAGGCTCGCACATATACCATTGGAGTTAATCTCAATTTCTGATTAGGAATGAGGAATTATTAATTTAATTAAGGAAAAACGATATGAAAAAGAATATATTCTTGGCAATGGCTACATCAGCCATGATGCTCACAACATCGTGCAGCGACAGCTTCCTTGAGGTGAACAACCCCACGGGAGAGCCTCTGGAGGAATACTATACCAAGGAGGAGACTCTCGAAGAAGCTCTTATGTCGGCATATTCTCCGTTGCACTGGCCCGACTGGGACGGTACTGCATATAACGACCTTACCGTGGATGCTGAAATTCTTGGTGATGACTTCTGGGTAGGCGGTTCAAGTATTACCGACAACCAGCATTGGCACAAGCTCTTCAACTTTGAGGGCGACGGCAATAACACTCTCGCCACACTTTGGACTGACTTCTACTCAGGTATCAAGCGTTGCAACGACGTAATCAAGTATTGCTCTTGGGGCGGTGCCACCGAGGAGTATCGTGCAAAGTGTGAGGCACAGGCTCGCCTGCTCCGTGTATATTATTATAATATATTGTGGCACTATTATGGCAATGTGCCTTTCTATCTCGAAAACCTTGAGCTGCCATATACAGCTCCTCAGCTCACTGCCGACGAGATATACGACCAGCTCTTGCCCGAACTGGAGGATATCATTGCGTCGAAGGTGCTGCCGATGAGATGGCCGGCAAGTGAGTCGGGGCGTGTGTCACAGGCTATGGCATATATGCTCTATGCCGAGATGGTGATGTATCAGAAGGATACACAACGCTATGCTCAGGCACTCAACTATATGAAGGAGATAATCAGTTCATCAGATTATGAACTCAATCCCGACTTCGCTGCCCTCTGGGAGGAGTCTGGCGAGTGGTGTCAGGAGTCAATCTTCGAGGTAAACTATGATGACAATGCCGCACAGCGCGACTGGGGCACATCTATGTTTGCAGGCGGTAGTGTGTTGCCTACACTGATTTCTCCTAATACTTGGCCTGGTGGCGATGGTTGGAATGCCGGTGAGGACGGATGGGGCTTCCTGCCGATGCGAGTGGAGACTATGGAGATGTTCCCCGAGGGTGATGTCCGTCGTGACGCTACGGTATGGGACGTGCGTGAATTCAGTTACACCGAGCGTTATCAAGATACTCACTTGTGGTTGAAGAAGTATCGTCCGTATTCTGACAACAACAAGGACTGCCCAACGTCGAAGAACCTCAATTACAACAATAACAAGCGTATCTATCGATATGCAGAGACCCTTCTCAATGCAGCCGAACTCATCGTGCTCACTGGCGGAAATTCAGCCGATGGTCTGAACTATCTCAATCAGGTGCGCACACGTGCAGGTCTTGCGGGATATACAGAATGTAACATCGACAATATCCTCAACGAGCGCCATCTTGAGTTCTGTGGCGAGGGCAAGCGTTATTTCGACCTCGTTCGCACTGGCTATGCCGCCACGACTCTCGTACCAGACAAGTATGGATATCGCACAAACTCTTGGACTGAGAGTAAGAAGCATATTCCATTGGCACAGTCGGAGCTTGATGCTGACCCGACTTTGAAGCAGAACAACTATTAATTCAAAAAACACATTGATTATGAACAAGATATTTAGATATATAGGTAGTGCACTTGCCTGCGTGCTTGCCATGACGGCTTGTTCGCCAGAGGAGTTTACAGGAGCCGACCAGAATGGTCTGCCCACTGTAGATGGAAGACAAGTGAGCGTGACCACTGACCAGGAGACCAATACTGCAGTATTTACGGTCAGCGGTGATTTCAAGGGGTGTTATCCCGTATGGTATCTCGATGGAAAGGTTTATTCGTTCCTTGCCACAGGTAGCTATAGCAGTATGGAACAAGGAACACATGAGTTGGAGGTGAAAGTGATGAACCGCAACGGTATATCACAAGCTTCAGCCAAAGGTTCGTTCACATTCAACGAGACGAAGGTTGACTTCACTCCGTATTTCAGCAAGCTCTGTAATAAGGAATGGCGTATCGATTATGCTGAGGCTGGTCACATGGGTTGTGGTCCTTCGGGTACTGATGGTTCTGAATGGTGGGAAGCGGGTGTTAATGATAAGGCCGACTGTAGGGTTTATGAC
>JBJEAY010000077.1:0-3380 GCA_051869575.1 Prevotella sp.
TAAAGAGCTGTAAGTCCGTCGTTGGCGCGGGCCTCGTTATACAACGTCATGTATTCGGCAGAACCGAGATACTCTGGATATGACTTGGCGACAGCCCAACCTGTATTTGCACGTACATTCACTGAAAGACCGTCGTTCACCCTACCACGTTTTGTCGTGATGAGAATGGCTCCCTTTGCAGCCTTGCTACCATAGAGAACAACTGCCTGAGCACCCTTAAGGAAGGTTATTGACTCAATTTCGTCAGGCTTCACGTTGTTAGCTTCACGGGGCACACCATCGATGAGCACAAGCTGGTCGGTATATCCCCACATTCCGGCTCCATTGAATCCGGACACATAGCCCTGCATATTGTCAAGACTATAGGTATTGTAGTTCTTCTCGGTCAACTCTCTGATGTTCACTGTAGCTACACCACCCATGATGTCCTGTTTTGCCACCTTGCGAAAAGCCACATTGACAAGAGTGCTGTCTTCAGCCGCTTCCTGGGCAGATGCCGGTGTGACAGCTGCACAGATGGCAAGAAGTGCGAGAAGATTCTTTGATATCTTGTTCATAATTATTCTTTCGTTTTCAATTAATTATTGTTACCTTTTACCATCCGGGGTTCTGTCCGAAGTCGGCATAGAGATAAACATCGTCATTCTTGAATGGGAAGAGATAGTGCTTCTTGCTGAACTGACGCTCAACAATCACTTCTTCTCTCCATCCGGTAACCTCTGCATCGCGGGGGTCGTTTTTCGAATAGTCGAAATTGCCTACACGACGGAACTCCTGCGAGGTCTTGATGTTGTATGGATACTCGCTGAGAAGCAACCAGCGCTGGAGGTCGTTCCAACGGAAGCCCTCGAAGGCAAGCTCGCAAGCACGCTCGCGGCGCACCTCGTCGATAAACTTCTTCTGGTCGGCGGTAAACTTGTCAGCAACATGAGCCGCA
Organism: Prevotella sp.; assembly: GCA_051869575.1. Taxonomy (GTDB): domain Bacteria; phylum Bacteroidota; class Bacteroidia; order Bacteroidales; family Bacteroidaceae; genus Prevotella. The sequence goes on from JBJEAY010000077.1 coordinate 938, forward strand.
CCTACACGGTCGCGCAACACGTTGATGGCCTCAACTGCCGTCTTGCCAAACTTGCTGCTCTTATAGCTTGCGCCCTGAGCGGCTGCACCTGCCTCGGCATACATCAGATAGATGTCGGCTACGCGCATATAGGGGAGATAGGTCTGAAGTGCTCCACCCCAGTTGTACATACCGTCATACTTGTTGCACTGGTGAGGAACGAGCTTCTGGCAGAAGTAACCTGTACGGGAACCATTGTTTGCGTCACGCATCTTCTCTGCGTCAGGGTCAGTACCATTGGCTGACTGCAGTGGCAAGTACTGATAGATCTTGTCGTCCTTGCTCGGGTCGTTGTTGATAAACTTGAATCCGTCGAACATGATGTCGTGATAGAAGCGTGGGTCGCGGTCCTTGAAAGGATGTGTCGGGTCGAAACCTGACTCTGGATCTGTAATAGGCAGACCGTTAGCCATACCATAGGCATAATTGATATAGTTGGCAGTAGGCATGTGGATAACAGCGTCGTGCTCAACAAGACCGTTGATCTTCGGGCCCCAAAGCTTGGCAAAGTTCCAGTTAGAACCGTTGATGTCGGGCATCGGGCCACGCATCACAGCCTCTACAGTACCAGGCATCTGCCAGTTCTTACCTGTGGTATAGAAGATGTCAGAGAAGTTGGTTGTGCTGGCATTCTTGTCCATGATATGGTTGTAGATGTCAGAATATGCATACTCTGCCAAGGCGTATGGAGTTGTGCCACCCTCAATAAGGCTCAGAGCCTCACCAAGAGCATCGGCTGCACGCTTTGCCAATTCTGCGTCATACTGATAAGTAAGGGTGAAGTTGCCCGAACCTGTTGATGCGCCATGCACATTAAATGGAGAGGCAGCCCAGAGAAGCACCTTGCCAAGATAGCCAAGAGCACAGGCCTTGGTGATACGCAAGTCGTTGTGTCCCTTTGTGCGCAATCCAGCGGGATGGTTGTCCCAGTTGGCTGGCAACAGGTCGGCGGCACGACGATAGTCCTCTGCACACTTTTCGGCACACTCTCTGAATGAGAGGCGAGGAAGCAACAGCTCGTCGCTTGGCTCAAATGCCTTGTCAATATATGGCAGACCACCAAAGAAGTTCATCAGCTCATTGTGCCACCATGCACGGAAGAAGAGAAGCTGGCCTTCGAGCACATTCTTCTCGTCGGTAGAGCCCTGGAACTTGTCGAGGTTCTCAAGGCCGATGTTGCAGTGGCGGATGCAATACCATGCATGCTCCATTGAGTGAGCATACTTGTCGGAGCTTGTAGGATCCGGGGTGTCTGCATGCAGGAAATGCTGGTTGTTGCTATACCAGTTGCGGTAGTTGCCAAGGTCAATCTGGTGGGTAAGGTGAGAGTCACCCAGACCAGCGTTCATTATTTCGTCATCACCCCAGTTGAATGTACAGCACCACATGTTTGACTCCTTGTTAGGAATACAGTTGTAGTTGAGCTCTACGAATCCCTGGAAATGGGTGAAGTCTGTGAAAATGGCGTCGCCGTCAACATCCGAGTCCGGATTCTTGTCGAGATAGTCGGTACATGAGGAGAATCCGGCTACCAGTGCGAATGCCATTACACCTTTATATATATATTTATTTAAAAAGTTTTTCATTTCCAATTTCATTTATTAGAGATTAAACTTGACACCGAAGTTGATACGCTTCATAGTAGGATAAGCACCTGTTGCGCCACCCCAGCTTGAGAAGTTCGACTCACGGTCGTCGGGCATGCGGGTCCACAACCAAAGGTTGTTACCGCTGACGAAGACCTTAAGGTCGTTCAGACCCAACTTCTTAATCCAACCGCCTGTCCAAGTATAGGCTACCTCGATATTCTTCAGACGGATGTAGCTACCGTCGCAAAGATACTGAGTACCATGATAATATGTAGGAGTACTTGCGAAACGAGGTGTCACGACATCAGCGCCATTGTGGTCAAAGCTCCACCATGTGCCCTGGTCGTAGATGTTGGTCTGGTTCTTGTCAGAGAGGCTGATCATCGTTACGTCACGAGTGACGTTGGTTACGCCATAGAACTGTGCGAACATCGAGAATCCCTTGTATTCGAATCCGATTGTAGCATTGTATGTGTTCTCAGGAGTGCCAGTGTATCCGATAGGAGCGGAGTCGTTGTCGTCTATCACACCATCGCCGTTGAAATCGACGATATAATAGTCACCAGGCAACTTCTGACCGTCATTTGAGTTGTGCTTTGGCGAACCGTAGATGTCGTCGTATGTCTGCATCATACCCTTGTCGAGGTGTGAGTGTGTCTGACCGATGGCATATCCAGCTGCACGCTGATAAGCGGGCTTCAGAGGAGCGTCGTCCTTGATAATCACCTTGTTCTCGGCGTGAGTCATGTTCAGGTTAGCCCAAAGATGGAGCTTGTTGGCGAATGTCTTGTTGAAACGGAGCTCAACTTCATAAC
>JBJEAY010000078.1:0-3379 GCA_051869575.1 Prevotella sp.
GGGCTATGAGCATCGCCATGAGAGCCACAAGAGTCTTGCCGCTTCCCACATCGCCTTGCAGCAGACGGTTCATCTGTCGTCCGCTTCCCACGTCAGTCCTTATCTCCCTGACGACGCGCTTCTGCGCCCCAGTGAGTTCGAATGGAAGATGATTGTGGAAGAAACCGTTGAACTTTTCACCGATGCGTGAGAACACCAAACCACGATATTTGCGGCGGTGGTCGCTTGCATACCTTACTATATTAAGTTGCACATAGAAGAGTTCTTCAAATTTCAGTCGCACTCGTGCTGCCTCCAATGCCTTGGCATCGTAGGGAAAATGGATATTGCGTAAGGCAAAGTCGCGCGAGGCAAGGTTGCGCTTGTTGCGGATGAAGTCGGGGAGTGTCTTGGGGATGGGACAGGATGCGGGGGACCCTGCAGGACTGATGGATGCGATGTTGTCAAGACGTTCGAAGAGCTTGCGCATTAGCTTCTCGATGAAGCGTGACGAATATCCAGCCTTGCGCATCTTCTCGGTGAGCGAGTAATAGGGTTGCATTCCCATGCCTTGTGTCTGCATTTCCTCTGCGGGGTCAACATCGGGTTGTGAAACGTTGATGCGACCGTTGAAGACGTTGGGTTTGCCGAAGATGATGTATTCCTTGCCAATCTTATAGTTTGTCTTGGCATATTTGCCACCTGCAAACCATGTGAGGTCCATAATGCTCTCGCCATCGGTGAAGTGAGCTACCACGCGCTCCTTTCTTGGACTTGTCTTGAATGTCTCGAATCCCATTATGCGCCCCTTTATCTGTATGTAGGGCATCTCGGTGGTCACCTCTCTTATACGGTATATCTTACTGCGGTCGATGTATTTGTAAGGAAAGTATTGCAGAAGGTCATTAAAGGTGTGGATGCCGAGTTCGTCTCTCAGCATCTTCTCCCTTTGAGGACCTACGCCTGGGAGGTATTTTATTTCGGTGTCGAGGATGGTGGGCATTATTTTATATTAGGCTCGCGAGCAAAACTCGCGAGAACGGTGGCTGACGAACTTTAATTCTTTAATATTTTAATTTTTTAATTTCCCAAAATCGCCTCGGCGATTTTGAGATCAAACGGGTTTGTGATTTTGATGTTCTCACGATTGCCTTCAACGAGGGTGATTGTCTCGCCAAGGGCTTCAACAACCGAGGCATCGTCGGTGAACATAGGGGTGAACTGTTGGCGATAGGCACGCTTGAGGAGTTGTATGTCGAATGTCTGTGGAGTCTGGACGAGACGGTATTCATCGCGCGACACGGTTTTGCTGTTGTCGCCTTCCAAGTGGCGCACTGTCTCCACTATTGGGATGACAGGGATGACAGCCCCTTGATGGCGTGCTGTTTCATAACATCTCGCAATTACATCTATTGATGGGAATGGGCGCACACCGTCGTGTACTCCCACCACTCCCTCGGCGTTGTCGGGAATAAGTGACAGACCATTGCTCACCGAATGGAAGCGGGTTTCACCACCGTCGGCGATACTGTATCTCTCGTCAAACTGATACTCCTTGCACAGTGAGTGCCAGTAGTCCTGTTGTGATTTGGGCAGGACGAGGATGATATTTATGTCGGCACTGTATTCGCGGAAACGGCGAATGGTGCGCATGAGCACTGGCAGATTGCATACAGGAAGAAACTGCTTGGGAATATCACTCCCCATACGCAGTCCCTTTCCGCCAGCCACTATAATGATATAATCCATAGCGAGCCTTATATCTTTAATATTTCAATATTTTAATTCTTTAATATTTTAATCCTTCAAAACTTCCTCCAGGTGCTTATACATCATTCCCTCCCTGATAGGATCAACGGGTTTGCTGCCTGCAATCTGCTCAAGCAGTGTGTAGGCAAACTCAAACGAGGCTGCAGGCCCCTCGCCTGTGGTGATGTTGGAGTCAACAGTGACCAAGTCGGCAGTATATTCTGCATCAGTCAGGAATTTCTCAAATCCAGGGTAGCATGTGGCTTTTTTGCCCTTGAGCAGTCCCAATCCGCCGAGAACAAGTGGAGCAGCGCAGATGGCGCCAATCTTCTTGTGTCTGAGGTTGTGCTCGATGAGCAGGTTGCGCAATCCCTGATGCTCGTTGAGGTTGGTGGCACCAGGCATTCCACCAGGAAGAACGAGCAAGTCGGCATCAGTAAATTTACACTCGGCAAATACCTTGTCTGCCTTGATTATCACGTTGTGGGCACCCTTGACAAACTCGCTGCCAGTGATGCTCACTGTTACTACTTCAATTCCTGCTCGACGGAATACGTCAACTGGTGTCATGGCCTCAACTTCCTCAAAGCCATTTGCAAGAAATACATAAACCTTTGCCATAGTATATAAATTTAGATTTTTACTTATTAATTACAATTTTCATTTAATAGCAGCGAGGTATTGCTTGATAGTCTCGTGCAGTCCCATATACAAGGCATCGCAGATGATGGCATGCCCGATGCTAACCTCGTCGGTCCATGGTATCATCTGATGATAGTAGTGGAGGTTGACAAGACTGAGATCGTGTCCGGCATTAAGACCGAGTCCCTGTCGGCGAGCCTCCTCGGCAGCCTTGATGAACGGCGCAATGGCAGCCTCGCGGTCGCGTAGATAATTGGCGGCGTATGGCTCGGTGTAGAGCTCCACCCTGTCAGCACCACATTCCTTGGCATAAGCCACCATTTCCTCGTCGGGATCGACAAAGATGGAGGTGCGAATGCCAGCCTCGTTGAATCTTCCCACCACGTCGGTGAGGAATGACTTGTTGGTCTTGGTGTCCCAACCGTGATTCGACGTAATCTGATTGTCGGCATCAGGCACGAGGGTCACCTGTGTAGGTTTCACCTCAAGCACGAGGTCGATATATTTCGGGATTGGATTTCCCTCGATGTTCAATTCTGTTGTTATCCTGGGTTTGATATCCCTGACGTCCTGGTATCTGATATGTCTTTCGTCGGGACGCGGGTGTACGGTTATACCCTGCGCACCGAATCGCTCGCAGTCAATAGCCACCTTCTCGACATCGGGATTATTTCCACCGCGGGCATTGCGGATGGTGGCCACTTTGTTGATGTTTACGCTTAATTTCGTCATCTCTGCTAAATATTTTCAGTTTTTATTTTGTATTTTGAGCGAAAAGTATTACTTTTGCACTGCAAAGATAAGGTAAATCATTGGAATATCCAAATTAATTAATATTTTTTATATGACTGCACGCACATTAAAGTTTGCTATTTTCGGAAACAGCTATCAGGCAAAGAAGTCTGTAGCCATAGAAAACATCATTCGTTGCCTCAATAATTACGGCGCTTACATCAGTATCGACAGTGAGTACTATCACTTCCTTGTAGAGGAGCAGAAAGTTAAGGTT
>JBJEAY010000079.1:0-3379 GCA_051869575.1 Prevotella sp.
CCGGATATTTGGTTAGCAGTCCTGGCTTTTATCCACGGACAATATCTGTAGAGCCTATCTTTTTCCTCAAAATCTGCTCACATTCCTTTTGTTTCGGGAAGTCTACAAAATAGACCTCGTCGAAACGTCCCTTCCTCATAAATTCAGAACGCATAACATCGTTTGCCGTAGCAACAATGTAAACGGGCGTTGTCCTCTCCTGCATCCACGTCAAAAAAGTTCCCATAAGCCTGACAACGAGACTGTCTTCTTGTCCGCCTTTACTCTGACTGCCCGCAAAAGCCTTCTCAAGTTCGTCAATCCAAAGTACACAAGGATTTGTAGCTTCTATTATGGCAAGGGCTTTTCTCAGATTTTCCTCACTTTGTCCAACATACTGCCCCATAAGCCGCCCAATATCCAACCGCAACAAAGGAAAGGAAAACTTGTTGGCAATAGCCTTTGCTATCATGCTTTTTCCACATCCAGGCATACCGAGTATCAAGATTCCTTTTGGCAATTTGACACGTGCATTACCACTTTGAGAAAACTCTATGTTCTGAAAGATGCAGGCTTTCTTCTCAATATCAGCACGAAGAACGTCAAGACCGCCTACCATGTCAAAACTAATATCAGAGTCTATCACGTCAAGGATGCCTGTTTTTTTAACCATCTGCATCTTTTCATATTGTGTCAAATACAATACTTTTGCAGTTATGCAACCTCCTGTTTTTACGAGAACGCTGTCTATAATTGTCTCTATCTGATAATAATCAAGTCCTTTCAAGGAACGAACAATCTTTTGTAACAATACACTTGGATTGTCAACGCTCTTTGACACAGGTATTCCTTCTAACGCATTTCCAATAGTATCTCCGTCAGGAAGGGGTATCTCTATTGTTCTTAGAATTGGCAAGGCTGTAGTGGGAAGAAGTGATACTGGTGTGGCATCAACAATAATTACAGTTACCTGTTTTAAGTCATCCTGAAAGTTTTCATATTTAGCTGCGAAGCGTGTTAGTGCCGCCAGTATATCATATTCTTCAAGTTTTTTTGCCACACCTTTAATAAAAAAGATTTTTTTTCTACTCAATATAGACCCTTCTGCTATCTGACGGACCAGTTCTATCAAGCCCATTGAATCATCGCCGCCGTTACCAAGAAACTCAATCTCCTTCTCTTGTGAAATGTCATATTCGCAAACCTTCTCTGGTGTTATATCAAACAAAGCATGGGTAGTGTCGGCCGGGAAAAGTATTTCGCACAGCGCTTGGTCAACATAGGCATAGTGATAGTGAGGTATATATATAATAGGTGAACTGAGCAGAGCGGTTGTCATCTCAGTCTTGAACCGACCATCAATAATTATTTTCATAAAAATTATTTCTTATTTATTTGAACAATCGTCTGAAAAAAGACTTGACTTTTTCTTTTGCCTCATCTACCTTTTCCATCGCTCTCTCTGCCACACTTTTTGCCGCCGCAACAACAGGTTCGGCAAGCTGGCGTGCCGTCTCAAATGTTCTAGTTAAAGTGTCTTGCACCTTCTGGACGGCTTTGCGACCTTTTTCCTTCAGCTGCCGCAGCCCGCGCCCGACGGTCTCTATAGCCTGAGTGGCAAGCTCCCTTGATTTTTTCCTAATTTTCTCCTTATATTTCTTTGGTATCAGTGCATAACCCAACATGGCTGCTCCAGCAGCAGCGGCGGCATAAGGGGCACCTGCCAGATATAGTCCTACGGTGAGTCCGGTCTTTACGGCTCTACGCCCATAACGTTTTTTTATGCGACGGGCAACAGACAATGTGTTTTGAACATAGTTATTCTCACATTCCTCCTGATATGTTCGGGCATCTATACGCTTGTCGTGATAGAGCGTGGTAAGTCGTGCCGCACGCAGTTCCTCTACAGCCAGCCTTGCCAGAAGTTTTGCACTACGCCTGGGTTTCCACTTACTACGTTTCACAGACAGGTAAACCGCAGCCTGTATGTCTTTTTCGAAACGGGCATCTGCTTCAGGGTCTTCATCAAGTCCGCGCAGCAGATATGCCTCAACCTCGGGGCTGTTTATTTGGGCATCTGTCAGCGGGCATCCTCCCATGCGGTTTGTTCTACGGAGTTGTTTTAAGCCCACAATTACAGCCACCTGTTGTTGGGTATGGCTGCTGTCACTTCTTCTGCTCATCTCTCGCCTCCTTTCCTTTATCTTCTCCAGTTGGTTCGGGTAAGTCAATTTCTTCGTTACGCCCCAGCTTATCTTCTGCCATAGTAAGGAATGATTCTGCCTGTCCGTAATCATCAATGCCATTGTCGTCAGCCTCTCTGGAAAACACTTCCGCATTGGTTGTTATGACTTTGTCCATTGTGTTCCTGATATCATCAAGGTATTGTGCGCACTCTTCGTCTGTGGCATTAGGATTCTCTTCCTTATACATCTCGACAGCTCTTTTCTCAAAATAGTGGTATGCTTTCATTTTGGATGCCTTCAATCTCGCACGCTCCTCATAGTAGTTGTCAATATCTTCACACAAATCTTTTATGTCCTCACGCTCGTCATCGTCTTCGGCAAGCGACAAATACAAACTGTTGTCGTCTTTGCCTGAGACGGATGCTGTTTCCTGACGCATCTTAAAGAGACGTTGCAGGTATTCTGCTATATTGTCTATAACGGTTTTAGGTATCATAGATGATAATTTTAAATAATTAAAGATTTTTCCCTATATGGGTATGCCTTTGAATCATGGAAAAGATAGCCAATCTTGTAGACAGAATGGATTTCTTCTCCCGGTTTCAAATCTTCTCCCAACAGATGCTGGTCAAGTTCCGGGTCAAATTGACCTTTTATGGGGCAACGTAAACAGGCTGCATAGCTCTCACCGTTCCTTGTTCTTGACAAATAACGGTTAATTGCCTGCATATGATTCTGTTTAAATTGACCTATTTTTGAAACAAGCAATGCAATTTTTGAACGGTCGTCTTCCGACACATTTGAAATATCAACATGCGGTTGCTTCATATTCTCACTTGTGAACCACAAGATATAAGGAATTATTAAAGAGTTATGCCGTCTTAAATCATAAATGTAGTTATTGATATTCACAAATGCTTGTACAGCATCATCGTATGCCACACAATCCATTTCTGTTGGTGACAACAAAACTTCTGTAATCGGTTCATTCACATTAATTTGCTTAAAACTTTCTTTTAACTCAGAGGTTTGTCCATCAATAATCTCTTTCAATTGTGATGTCCGCCCATCTACAGCATTCTTCAACTCTGAGGCATGCACAGCAATGTTTTCTTTCAATCCATCGGACTGTCTTGCAATTAGTATATTCAAATTGGTAGTTAAACCATCAAAACTATCCTTTAACTCAGATACCGCCCTCGTAAAAAATAGTT
>JBJEAY010000080.1:0-3372 GCA_051869575.1 Prevotella sp.
CGGCACGTCGGCCCATATCGGGGCACGGAACTTGCGGGCGAGCACAAAGAACGCACGATGAAGAAATTCCTCGTCAACCACCGCAAACCCGGCCCTGTACATCCTGCCCAACACCTCAACACGGTTGTAGGTGCGACTCTGCCCCTTGGTCACCGCAAAGTATAGACTCTTAGTGATATTCAGTTTGGGAATCACCCTGTGCCACATGAAATGCAAGGCAAACACCATGTGCCCCACTCCCCACGGATATTTCTTGAGGATGAGTCGGCGCTTGAGCACGGCAGTGCGGGCATGACACCACACGTAGCCCCCGTCCTCCAGCACCTCGTTGCAGCGGTTGAGCAGCGTGTTGAGATGGCGCACCGTGTTGAGCGACCGGTTGAGTATCAACAGATGCAGCCGGCAGTCCTTCAGTGCCTCGATGTCAGAGCCACGGTCGGTGTCGATGGCAGTCACCCTCTCCGACATCTCCCTCCTGTGCTCACCCACCCACCTGAGAGTGTCGTCGAGCGACATCTCGTGAGTGGCATTGAAGAAGAGTTGCAGGTCGGGGTTGTCGATAAGCCCGTCCGAGAGCTTTGCCCCTTTTTCCACGCCCTCCTCAGTGTAGTCTGACGGAATGTCAGGCTCCCACTGGAAAGAGCGTCTCAGTTTCTTTAGTCCATTCATTGTCTCCGCAATACAATTTTTCCGATTTCCGCGTAATAATGCTCCCTACGCCTTGGCGGCAAAAGGCCGATTATCTTCCGCATGGCATTAACATACTTGTCGCCGTCATTCGACTGACCCTTATACAATCAGCTGAGCGCAGACGTAGATCCCACTACGCCCTCGCCGATGAGCACACTCGCCACGGACATGCCGCCGCGCCTCGTTGCCTCGGAAGCTGCCTCCTTGAGGAGCATTCCAAACTTTTCGTTGCTGATTTCCATAATAAATATATTTAATTAAACATAAATTCTTTAACTGTTTCCCACCCTCTACACTATAGTTAAGTAGGTGGTAAAGTGTTAAAACCGATATTTTGTCATATCAAAAATAATAAGTATCTTCGCAGTGTTATGAATAAATTGACCTACTTCCCCTCCCTCCGCTCCACCACGCCGGAGGACATATCATGGGAGACGATGGTGACAACCATCCGTGGTGACTACCTCCGCGAGAAAACGGAGATGTACAGGCGGGCAGCAGCCGAGTCGGACAAAGCACTCATGACTCGCATCAAGCAGTCGTGCCCGGGTATCGTGTGCCAGGCTGTGCTCGAGGGCGGCAGGGGCAAGGAGAACATCCGGGCCTACACAGGCACCTTCATGGCCGACTTCGACCATGTGCCTGCCGACAAGATGGCTCTCGCCATAAAGTTTATCCATGCTGACAAGCACACCCGCGTCTGCTATACCACCATCTCGGGCAGCGGACTGCGCGTCATTGCCTCTGTGGAGGGCGAGGTGAGCGAGAAGAACTACGACGCGGCATGGCTGACGGTGAACGAGCACTACAAGAAGCTCATCGACCTCGACTACGACGCGCAGTGCAAGTCGAACACCCGCGTGTGCGGACTGGCATGGGATCCTCGGGCATTCTACAACCCTCTCGCCAAGCGGCTTAAGATCAACTACTCTCTCGACACCAAGTCAGCCCGCAAAGGCAAAGGTGCCGGACGGCCGCCCAAGCCCTCGTCGCTTGAGGAGAAGGTGAAGAAATTCGTAGAGGACTCCGGATTGGAATACGCCGAGGGCACCCGCAATAAGTATGTATCGAATTGTGTTTATCAGATGAACCGCTACGGGGTGTCGCAGGCAGAATGTGTCAGGTGGGCGAAAAACGCCTTCGAGGATTACGACTCCACCCACAATGGCGACATCGAGAACATTGTCAGAAACATATATCTCAAGCACGCCGACGAGCACAACACCCTATCCTCGTCCAAAAGCCGGCGCGCCACCGTGGCTGAGGTGGAGAACTATATTAAGGAGCGATACGTCATCCGCCGAAATCTACTGAGCATGCAGTTGGAATACGGAAACAAAACCGTCGATGACCACTTCGTCAACTCGCTGTGGCGCGGAATGCAGAACGACGGAATGGTTGTGGACCTGCAAACCATCAACAACATCCTCGGCTCCGACTTCGTCATCGACTATCATCCATTCACCTCGTGGATTGAATCGCTGCCCGCATGGGACGGCACTACCGACCATATCCGCCGGTTCTTCTCGATGGTGCATTGCAAGGACACTTCCGACGAAGACTTCCATTTCTACACCCGCTGCTGGTTTGTGGCTATGGTGGCATCCGCCATCGATCCCAAGGTGGTCAACCATCAGATACTCACCTTCATCGGCGCACAGGGCACCTACAAGTCGTCGTTCATGCTCCACATCCTGCCGCCACACCTGCGCGAATACTACACCACCAAGAACAACACCTATCAGCTCAACCGCGACGACAACTTCATGCTCGCCGAGAATATCCTCATCTCGCTTGAGGAGATCGACTCGATGTCAACCAAGGAGGTCAACCAGCTGAAGGCGTTCACCACGCAGCCCAAGGTGAAGGAGCGACCGTTCTATGGCCGCCACAAGATGCACCTGCCGCGAGTGGCATCGCTATGCGCCACGGGCAACAACCGCACGTTCCTCACCGACCAGACGGGCAACCGCCGTTGGCTGCCGTTCTTCATCGAGCGTATCGACGACCCCTGGACTGCCGACATCCCCTACGAGGGTATGTATGCCCAGGCTCTCGCCCTCATCCGCAGCGGCGAACGCTATTGGCTCAACGACACCGAGATACAACGTCTCAACGAGCGCAACCGCGACTTCCAGACGCCCGACCCCGCCACCGAGCTTATCGTCACCTACTTCACCATCCCGCGCACCGAGTCGGAGACCAAGTATATGACAGCCTCGAAGATAGCCGCCCGCTTTGCCCCACTGCTCAAGTTGAGCCCCACGAAGGTTGGCATTGCCCTGGCCGACCTGGGCTATGAGCAGGTGCGCACATATAAAGGCCGTTTTTGGAAGGTGGCAGAGCGACCCGGCAACGAGATCGACAGTCGATTGCCCGGCGACACTCCGGAGCCACTGCCATTCTGATTTGCAGTCGTCACATGACACCATGACACTTAATAACACTAAAAATCCCTGAACCGTAAATTCCGTTATTATTAGTAACCGAATTTATTTTTTTCAGAAAAGTTATATTATATAGTGTCATGGTGTCATGTCTGATGAACTGATTGTTGATTATTGATTAATGATTAAAAAGATGAAACGAAGAGATTTAGCAACACAGTATTTCCCCGACCGCAAGCCCCGCGAGGCTGTTCGTTCCTTGCTCGGGTGGATCAAGAACTGCCCCGACCTTGTT
>JBJEAY010000081.1:0-3372 GCA_051869575.1 Prevotella sp.
AGTGCCGCCAACTGTTGGCAGATGATGAGTTGGATGAGTACGGAGTAGTCACCCGAATCTTCTTCCATATTACGGTCTCTTACACTTGCCTTGTTCTCTTCAGTCATTCCTACACCAGTGTCCTTGAACATCAGTGTCATCATTCCGGAGTGATAGATAAATCTTGTGCGTATCAATCCTTTCTCGGTGAACTGGCTTGCCAGTCGGCAGAGGGTTTCGATGATAAGTCCTACGTGGTTGTCGTCTATTTCCACCATAAGATGATCTTCGGTTGACTCTATCTTGGTTTCCACGCCTGGCTTCACTCCTTGTGTCCATCCCATAAGGCATTTGGCCTTGAAGAATTCGGGGAAGTCGATGGTAGTGGTTTTCATCTCCACCATCTTGGCGTCGATTCTCGAGAGGAGCAGGATGTTGTTGACGAGTTTGAGCAGCATGTCGGAGTTCTGCTTTATCTGGTCGATAAACACCGGTTCGTCGCTTTTGTCATGCTCGCTTTGGAACAATTCGGCAAATCCCACTACGGTGTATAGCGGAGTGCGTATCTCGTGACTCATGTTTTTGAGGAACGAGTTTTGGAATTCCTCAGCCTCTTGCGCCCTTTTGGTTTCCTCCTCAAGTTGTTTCTCTGTTTCCACGAGCTTGCTCACGTTGCGGCACAGGCAGAAATAGTGGTTGACAGTGCCATCCTTCTTGATGGGGATGCCGTTGAACTCATAGTAAGCATTGTCCTTGTTGCGGTCCTTGAATATTGTTCCCACTCGCAGTTCAAATTTCTTGAGCCTCTTCTTGTCGAGATTGAGGAACACCCTGGCAGCCTTTTGCTTGTATTCCTTGTCGAGCAGCGATATGCAGCGCAACTGCGACAATCTCATTATGGGTTTTTCGATGTCATGGGCTATGGTCATCTCGTGTGAGTCGGGATAGTAGTTGGCAAGTCGGGTGCCGCTCACCTCCAAGGCATAGTTGATGTCGTTGGTGTAGTTTGTAATCTGTTCGTTGGTGTTTTCTATGCGCCTCTGTCTCACCTTCTCCTTGTTCATGCGCTTGGCGGTTTCGGTCATGTCTTTACCGCACGACACAAAGCATATGGGCTCGCCTTTGGAGTCATATATAGGCATAATGGTGAATTCGTAGTATATGATGCCAGTGCGCGTCCAGTATTTAGTGGAGTCCTTCTCCATGTGCAGTTTGTCCATGTCGGTTATCGACGACATCCACATGTCCCTGCACACGTCGCCCTTTAGGCCCATAAACACAGGAATGTCGGAGATGTGGGTCTTTGACTCTATGAGAGTCTTACGGTCGGTGATACCGAAGGTTGTGCAGGCGTTATGATTGATGTCGGTGAGGATTCCGTCCTTGTCGTAATAAGCGAGGTCGGCCATCGAGGTGTTGAAGATGGTGCGGTATTTCAGCAGATTGTTGCGTGTGTCTATAAACTTCTTTTTCTCTGCAGTGACATCGTGCATGATTCCTATCAGCGATATTGGCAGATTGTCATCTCCATATTGTAACACAGAGATGTTGATGTCAAAGTATGACATTTGTGCACCTTCTTCTTTGTCTCTATTCAGATTACATCTTACGAGGAGTTTTGTGTTATCATACAATCCCAATTCGATGTTCTCTATTTCCTCGATTATACGTTGGAAATCGGTTTCGGGGAAGAAGAGGGCGAAATATTTTTGGTTGTAGCTCTCGTTATCCTTGCCCTCGGGATTCAACAGTGTGAACTGTTTTGTGGTTGAGTTATATGTCCACACGTCTCTCTTGCCCGAGCGCAAGAGCAGACCGAGACGCTTTGACTGTCGCTCGTTCATCTCGTTGAGACGTCGCTCCTGCACCTTATAGTAGATGTTATACGCTATGAGAATCAGGAAGAATACTCCAATGACAATGGCAACATACCATACAAAACCCCCGACGGCATCATTCTTCTCTTCGGGATAAAACCACGCCCTTCTCAGTGGCAATACCTCGTCGTTGGCAACCATCTCGTCATATACGCTGTCGAGTTTCTGCAGCAATACCGAGTCTCGCGAGATGAAATGGTATTCCCCGTACTTCATGCTCACGGGGGTGATCTTCAGGTTGTCGAGATGGTTTTTCTGTACCAGTTCCTTCAGGGTGTTGGTGTTCCAAAGCACTATGCCACTGTCTTGGGCTGCCACTTGCATCAATACCGATTTCATGTCGTCGGCAGGGATGGCGTTGGCTGCCATGCCGCCTTCAATCATCTGGTTGTGACTGAAACTGTTGCGGTGCACATACACCTTGTTTTTCTTGAGGTCTTCAAAGCTGTGTATATCGGATGGATTACTTTTCGGACTGGCAACACTATGTGTGAAAAGCACGAGAGTGTTGGCGCCATACATTCCGTATTTGTCGTGGTAGGATGCTTTCATTCCGATGGTGAGGGCTGCGGCACCTGAGCTTACATCCTGGAAATTGAGCGGTGTGTGCTTCAGCTTGATGACGTATGGCACATCAAGCCTTTTCAGCAACTCCTCTACAAGGGCTATGTTGAATCCCTCTGGCTTACCTTCGTCATTGAGGAATGAGAATGGCGGAAGATCCCATAGGTCTTCATATACCAAAGGATTTTCCTTCGTGTATTTCAGATTTTTGTTTACGGCTGTAGCTGACATCGTTACCAATGCGGCTGCCAATATGGAAATTAGTTTTTTGTACATACTTTAGGCATTAATGCCTACAAAGGTACGCTATTTTCTCCGAAACACCAAATTATTTTCTGTTTTTTTTCATTTTGCAAGCGAGAATTCGAATTTTAGGCCTCCCCCAGGGGCATTTTCGGCTTTTATTGTACCTCCGTGCAGCAATACTCCGTTCTTCACGATGGCAAGTCCGAGTCCTGTGCCACCTAATTTTCTGCTGCGTCCCTTATCCACTCTGTAGAATCTCTCAAACAGGCGAGGCAAGTGCTTGTTTTCCACACCCACACCATTGTCGCTAAAGGTGAAGCTCCATCGGTATTCGCCCGATTTGTGGGCTTCGAGGGTGATGGTGGTGCCATCTCCGGCATAGGCAATGGCGTTGTCCGTTAGATTGCGGAAGATGCTATACACTACGCTTGCAGTTCCATGGATGATGATTTTATCAGGAGTCTTGTCAATGAATTTCATATTCCTTTCCTTCAGCTGCAATGCGGTCTCTTTTATTATTTGCTTAATGGTTATCGACACGTCTATTTCCTCGAATTCCATCATCTGGCTGCCGTCGTCCATACGGTTGAGCATCGAGATGTCGTTGAGCAGACTGCCGAGTCGTTTGCTCTGTACATAGCATCTTTCGAGGAATTGTGCCTTGTTCTCTTCCTTGATGGCAGGGTTGTCGATGATGGTTTCGAGA
>JBJEAY010000082.1:0-3370 GCA_051869575.1 Prevotella sp.
CCATTTCCTCTTCAGTGAGTTTAAGCTTTGAACGAAGACCGATGACGTATGTCTCCTTGTTCCACTTCCCAGCTTCACATCCCAACGCATTCGGCAAACCCGTATTTACAACCTTGTTGCTGTTAAACTGGGTGTTAAAGATAGCCTTCACACCAGCAGCATTGGTATAGAGGTCGAAAGTAATCATCTCGTAGTCAGCGAGAGAGCGGTTCTTTGGCACAGTAATTTCGAATACGGGATATGCCTTTGTGGCGGTAGTAGTGATATGGAGGACATTACCCTCGCCATCGGGATTAGCCGCCACCTCGGCAGTACATGCAGTACCATTGGTGGGCAACTGTGTTCCGATAGCCATATCCTCGAAATCAAAAACTATGTCCTTGTCCCTGCAAGGCTCACCTTCGAGGTAAATATCTGCAATAAGCTCGCGCATCTGCGCTCCGCGCTGGCCTGTGTAGGAAAGGATGGCAGGACCGAATACCTCCATGCCATTTTCTGTAGCTGCCTCACCTAAGGTAAACAACTCGGAAGCGTTCACCTTGCCATCGTCTTCCATACGGGAAGTCATACTGAAATCTCCTGTTGGAGCAATAGCTGAAAAGTTGCTGATGGCAAGACTATACTTAGTGCCCTTGCCCGTAAAGTCGCTTACGGGAAGAGAAATAGCGACATTGGCGTTCTTGTCGGCAGCAGACTCCTTAAGGTTGGGGAAACTGCTTAGAAAGTTATGCATCACGGTTGAAGCGGGCTTCTCAACCATGAAGTCTGACTCGCGCTCCTCGGCGCATCCCACCATCAGGAGGGATGCAGCCAAGTAGATTATTGAATTCTTTTTCATTTTCATTCGCATTTTGGGGTTAATCTAATGTCATATATTCAGGCATTATTCCACGAGCCTTAAGCACAAGTGTGTCCTTGGTCTTGCAGGTGATGCCCTTGTCGGCAATGTTTATGGTATATTCCAGATAGAGAGCATCACGGTCTTCACCATTGATAACCTTCTTTTCGCCGTTCTCAACGAATTCACCTGAACCAGTGACTGTGATACCATCAGTAGCAGAGGTAATCTGGCATTTTCCAGCCTCGTCGAATGTGAGCTGCATGGCAACAGTAATATTCTCGTTGTTGTCGTCCTTGACAGTCACCTCCAATATGTCCGACTTATAGCCAGAGGTCTTGAGATAAACGGTTTCGTCTCTTTCCACATATTCGGCCTTGCGCTCTTCCTTGCGTGTGCCGGCAGGCGATGTAATCTCATCGGTGCCACGGCGCAGGTAGTGAGCATGCCATGGATTAACATACTTTATGGTATAGAGGACGAAATTCTTGTTTTCAAGAATAGAGTCTGCTCCACTTACAAGCTGTGTCATCTTAACGGGGATGACGTAGTTGTTGGAGATAGACTTCGGGTCGTTGAAGAACGCGTCTGTCAGTTTCACTTCTACACCACCGAGAATATTTCCGGCAGGAATGACAATCTTGCTGTCTGCCATCTCATAGTGAGTGGAAGGCATAAGGGTCATTGGAGTGCCGTCGGCGAAGGTCTTACCCTCTATGAGGGTGGGATCAACAGCAATATTCACTGTGATGTCGCGCTTGTTGCCATAGGAGCCTCCCATGGTGGCAGTGATTCTCACCTTGTGCTCGTTGTCCATGGTGAGGTCAACTTCCTTGTCCTTGCCCAACTCCACAGTGCGCATCATCACGTTGCTGGCGAAATACACTGTCTGATAGTCGAAATCAGGAAACTCAGGGTCGCCTGATGAGCACGACGTCATAGTAAGACAAGAAACCATTGCCATTATAGAATAAAATATCTTTTTCATCTTTAACACTTTAATTCTTTAATCTTTTAATTCTTTAATCTCACGGATTACTTCCATCCTTTGTTCTGCTTGAGATTACTGTATTTCAGTATCTCAGAATAGGGTATTGGGCAATAAACCATATAATCCTTGTAGTTGCGGTTCTCTACGTTGAATTCCTCGCCTGTAGAAGCATCGTATCCACGGGCTGTCACGTCGAGCTTCTCATTCCAACGGCGAACGTCCCAGAAGCGGAAGTTTTCGAAGCAAAGCTCCAGTCGGCGCTCGTTGCGGATGAGCTGGCGCATCTTGTCCTTGTCGGCAGCACTCTCCTCAAGATATGGGTCATTGCCATCTGCATCACCTATGCCTGCACGCTTACGGATAGCCTTGATGACATCGTATGCTGAATATGCATGTCCTCCATTGTTTTTCGGGCCATATGCCTCATTGGCTGCCTCAGCGTAAGCCAGGAACATCTCAGTGGCACGGATGCGTGGGTCGTAGTGTATCTGGTTATTCGGTGTTGCCGGATTACAGTTTACGTCCATGCGCAGGCGCTTCTTCAGATAGTAACCGGTACGTGTGGAATATTCCATTGAGTTGATGGCATCCTTAGTGGTTGACTCCGAACCAGTGTAAATCAAGTCGTTGTTGGGGCCGCAAGGTTGTCCGTCATAAATAATATATGTGGCGAGACGTGGGTCACGGTCGGCAAAAGGATTGTCCTTATCAAAACCCGAACGGCTGTCAGTAACAGGATAACCATTTGCCATCGGGAACGACTCCACGAGGTTTTGGGTAGGATTTAGGCGGCCCTTGCCAAACAATGTCGGGGGATACATGTTTGTCTCAAGTGAGTTGCTGGCAGAAGAGATATTGTTACGCCAAACCATTTCCTGAGGCAGCAAGCCCTCCTTAAGTCCGTCAATAACAGTGGGGTCGCTATAATATGCCACACCGTCGCTACTGAGTCCATCCACACCGCCTATAAGGTCAATGACCTTAGCAGCAGCGTCGGCAGCATTTGCCCATGTCACCGTGTTGCTTGCATTTTGGAAAGCAGGCGAAGCGGCCAGAAGTGTAACACGTGCGCGGAAGGCCTTAGCTATAGTTCCGTTGAAGAGAAGGCGCGATACCTGACCCATTGCTCGGTTGTAATAGTCCTTTGAGGTTGTTGCATTGCGATACTTTGCTGGAATTTCGCTGTCATCGGTGATGTCGTTGTATTCATCGGGCAGCAGTTCCTCTGCCTTGGCAAGGTCGCTTTCAATCTGCTTGATGCAGTCGGCAAACGACGCACGGGGAAGATTGAAGTCGGCATCCGAACCAAGTGCCTCGGTAATCAGTGGCACACCAAGCAGTTCGCCATCCTCAGAGAATCCGGCATGCTGGCGAAGCAAATAATAGTAGTGCACAGCTCTCAATCCGTAAGCCTCACCCATTGTGCGCATACGCATCAGCTTGTTTACCTCTTCGCTATTGACGTATTCAATATTCTCACCATTGGCGATATAAGTGTTGAGATACTGTATGGCAGCAAAACCTGTTGACCAATAATTAGT
>JBJEAY010000083.1:0-3362 GCA_051869575.1 Prevotella sp.
ACGAGCTTGTCAAGGGAGGTAAGATTTATTTTCTGAGTCGCCCGAGGCGATTCGGGAAGAGCTTGCTCATATCCACATTGGAGAACTATTTCCTGGGAAGGAAAGATCTGTTCAAGGGGCTTGCCATTGATAAACTTGAAAAAGACTGGTTTGAATATCCTGTGTTTCATCTCTCGTTTGCAAACGGCAACTTCACCGACGGAAAAATTCTGAAACAGATTTTGGAGGATTATGTTGCCGAGGCAGAAGCGAAATACGGCAAGAACATATATGCCAACACTCTCGGCGGACGATTTGCCTCAGTACTGAAAGCTGCCCATGAGAAGACGGGCAGAAGGGTTGTCGTGCTCATCGACGAATATGACAAGCCGATGCTTGATGTGCTCGAACTCGACTATTACGTCACGGACAGTGAGGGCAACAGGATAAAGCTCGAGGACTATAATCGCAACGTGCTGAAAGGATTCTATGGCGTGTTCAAGGATGCCGACAAGGACTTGCAGTTTGTGTTGCTTACGGGAGTCACCAAGTTCTCACAGGTGAGCGTGTTCAGCGGTTTCAACCAGCCCGATGACCTGAGTACGCAACGTAAGTATGAGGCTCTTTGCGGCATTACAAAAGATGAGTTGCTAACGGTGTTCGACAGTTCCATAAAGGAATTGGCGGAAGAACTCGACCTCAGCTATGAGGAAACCGTGGAGGAACTGAAAAAGAAATACGACGGCTATCACTTTAGCAAAAAGTTGACGGACATATTCAATCCTTTCAGTCTGCTCAAGTGCTTTAACTCTTTGGAATTAAACGATTACTGGTTCGCCTCAGGCACGCCGGAGTATCTCGTCCGACTGCTCGCCAAAAACAATGAACACATCAATGAGCTTGTCGGCAAGTATTATGATGCAGAGCAGTTTGTTGAATATAAGGCAGACTCCGAGCGACCTCTGCCCATGATTTATCAGAGCGGTTATCTCACAATTAAAAAATACAACCGGGGAGACAACACCTTCTATCTTGATTTCCCAAACGAAGAGGTGCGCACAGGATTTATCAATGCCATCGCATCAGGATATTTCAAGGATAGAGTTGCTCCCAAGTCTTGGATTATGGACATAACCCAAAGCCTCCGTCAGGGCGACACCGAGAAGTTCAAGAAACTAATGACCTCACTGCTTGCCTCTGCCACATACCGTTTCCAGCGCAAGCAAGATCTTGAGGAATGTGAGCGTTATTTCCAATACACGTTCTACCTTATCGTCCAAATGTTAGGTTTTTACAATGCCGTGGCGGAGAAAGAGACGAGTGAGGGCAGGATAGACTGTGTGGTGGAGTGTCCTAAATACGTTTATATCCTCGAGTTCAAGCTCAACGGCTCCGCCGATGCAGCCCTCCAGCAGATTAAGGACAAGGATTATGCCGCCCCCTATGCTGCCGACGAGCGCACGGTGATAGGCATAGGCATCAACTTTTCATCCGAGAAGGGCACCATCGACGGATTCAAGCCCGAAGTGTTTTCATAACAAATACATAACCTGAGACATCTACTTCTTCTTCAAATACACCGCATAGCGGCAGTGATGAAGGTTGTATAGCGGCTCCAACTTAATTCTATCTGCATTTTCGAAATGCAAGGGGGCGGTTTGGCGGAAGTCTTTCAAGCTGTTATACTCCACATCCTTATGCTTGCCATAGTCGAAGGTGTAGTAGTCGTTATATTTCTTGGGGTCGCTGAATGGATGAGCCACGGGGGCGAGACGCGCACCGAGCACTACAGGACCATATTTCAGTGCCACAAGCGAGGGATTGTCCTTCGTAGGCTCTTCGGTGAGCGTCATTCCAAATTCCACCGTCACCTTGTCGCCCTGCTTCCAGTTACGGCTCACCACGGCATATCCGTCACTTCCCACCTTAGCCTTCTTGCCGTTCACCTTCATATATGTGGCCCAATAAGGGCAGCGTATCTTCATATCGAAACGGCGCGACGCACCACTCACGGCGATAGTCACTTTGCCATCCTCGGGAAAGCGTGTGGATAGTCTCACATTGGTATCTCCCCATGTCAGTTCGGAGGGAATGAAGAGGTTGACATACAAGGCATTGTCCGAATGGAAATAGATGGATGACTGATAGCGCGAATGACACTCGAAACCCGAACCCACGCAACACCAATAGCTCGAATCTCTTGTACTATATAAACGATATCCGCCTGTCATCAGCGGAGTGAAATAGCACACCATCGACGACTCGGGGTCTTGCTGACCGAGGATATGATTATACAAGGCACGCTCATAATAGTCGGCTACAGAAGAGCGCGGATTCCATGAGAAGAGATGGTCTGAGAGTTTCATGAGGTTATACGAGCAGCAGTTCTCGCCGTCATATCCCGTGAGGTGCTTGCTCTGAGTCTCAGGCTTGAAGAGATGTTCCTTGTCGCTCACCTCTCCCGTCACGAAGGCATGGTCTTCGGTGAGTGTTGCGAAGAGCAGTTCGGCTGCCTTCTTGCTGTCCTCATTGCCAAACAGTTCGTAGTTGCGGCACTCGCCAAGGAGTTTGGGTATGAAGGTGTTGGCATGATTTGTTCCAAGGTCCTTATTGCCTGCTTTCAGTGGATCGACCTTGTCGTTGTGATAGAAGAATCGCGCCACCTTAAGGAATCTATCATCCTTGGTGATGGCATAGAGATTATACATCGCCTCGTTGAATCCGCCAAACTCATTGCGTATCATGCGTCGGCGGGTGGCATCGTCGAGTGGAGTGAGTTTGTTGTATGCCCACAGTCCCATGCCCTTTGCCACTTCTAAGGCAGAGGCATTGCCGCAGAGCGTGTATTGGTCGATGAGTCCCTGCACAATCTTATGTAGGGTATAGAACGGTGCCCACACCGACTTGCCCTGGATGTTGCGGTCGATGAGTCCCTCACCGAAAGCCGAGAGATAGCCAGTTCCATACTGTCGCTGCACCTCGGCCAGTGCCTGTACCAAGGAGTCAGCCTTTGTCTTCATCTGCAGGTTTGCCATTGCCGAGAGCAGATGGCCGGTGATATGCCCGCGCAGGTCGCAGTCGAGCGACTCCCATCCGCCGAGCTTCTTCACCGTCATGTATCCACCTTCTTTGGAAGTGAACACGCCAGCAGTGTTACGGAAACTGTGAAGCAAGCGGTTGACATCAATGGATGCTATCCATGCCGAGTCGCGCTTCATATTTTCTTGAAAACGAGACTGCAGCAGTTTCACCTCGTCGAGGCGAAACTGTCTGCACGTCTGTGCCTGCCCCACCAATGAGAATGAGGCTAACGCTATGGAAAAAACTACTCTTCTGTAATTCATAAAAAATATGTTATTTTAAGGTAATACGTTTTTGCGTGC
>JBJEAY010000084.1:0-3360 GCA_051869575.1 Prevotella sp.
CGAGTCGTCGCCCAACAGGTCGCCCAGGGGGATATACACGTTGCGGTTGACGTTGCCGCTCTCGATGGCGTCCTTGTCCATATATCTGTTGAGGATGCGCGGCGTGGTGTTGAGGATTGAGCACCAGCAAATGTCAACCGTCGCGTTGTACGAGGCATCACAGTTGGTGTCTGTGGATATGAGAGCCCCACTGTCGTATGCCAGTTTGGCGATGTCGCGCAGGTCGCCGAATGAGCCTCGGCGTTCCACGAGGGTGGATAGCTCGTTGGTGAAGACGAAGAAGGTCAAGGGTTCGCCGTATTTGCGTATCATCATGTGGGCACGCTTGATTATCTTGTTGCGGGTGAACTTGTTGAGGCATATCTTCACCGTCACCGGTTCCTTGGGCTTGTCCTTCGAGTCGCCCGTCATGCGCTTCTGCTCCACATAATCCAGTTCCTTTTGCTCCTCCTTTTTGTCGCGCTCTATCAGCGGAGCCATCACGAGGTTATACACATCGTCGCTGAACGACTTGCCGTCGCCGCTCTGCGCCACCACGAAGCAGTGCACCAACAGGCGGTGGGGCTTGCGCCTGCCGTCGTAGAGATAGACGAAACGCAGTCTCGGGCACATGGCGCACAGGCAGGTGAGCACGCACAACACGTTGGCCACCTTGAACTCGGGCACCTCGGTCTGATTCCAGAAGATGCGGAGCACCGGCGGGAAGTCGCTCGCCAGTATGTGCTCCACGGATACGAAACTCTTTTTCATTCCGCACCTCCCATCTTTATGATCTCCTGCACGTTGATGTCCTGCAGATAGGTGGTGCCGCCCTGCTGGGGATGATACTCGCGAGCCTGGAATCTCAGTGCCGCCCACACCACGTCGCCTGGCACAAAGCGCCGGCTGGCGAGAGTGCCGAGCATTGTGGCACTGAATGAGTCTTCATACTTGCCCCCGGTGAGCTGTAGCACCACCGTTGACTTCTGGATTGTCGAGCCATCTTGTTTCTGCACATTCACAGGCTCGGTCTGTGCAATCACTTTAAATAATGTCTTCATATTCTTCATTGACTTCATTTAATAAGAATCTTGTTTATTGCGTCCGTTGCCTCGCAATAGAGCACGAAGGCATAGTTGGGAATATCGCGAGGGTCAACCGCCTTGGTGTGCATTCGCATCTGTCCGCGGTCGTTCTGCGTGAGCGATAGCAGCTGCCCGTCCACAATCTTCGTTGCCCGCTGCCTCCGCGGCCTCGGGGCCGACTCCACGAACTTCGCCTCCTTGGCGTCGTCCGACATGCTCAACGCCCCGTTCATCACCCTTCTTCCCTCGCTCTCGTTCTCGTCGTTCGTCATCATCGTGACGGTCACGCCCTTAAATGTCTTCTTCATTGTTCCTTTAGTTTTATGGTTATACATATTTTTCTTTCCCTCATCATCATGTCGATGATTCGCCTGAGAGTTACGCGGCTGTTGATGATCATCCCCGGGGCGTTGCGCTCGCCCACCAGTATGCACCCTCTGGAGTCATACTCGGCATTGTTGCCCGCATGAATCCTGATGCCCTCAAACCCCGGCACATCCAGCAATAGCGGCAGATTCATTCCGAACCGCGGACTCATTGTCACCACCACGTCATAAGTTCCCTCGGGGATGGCCGTCTTCCCCGCTACCTTTTTCTCGCCCCTCGCCAGAGCCCGCCATTGCGGTTCGAGCGTGTCGGCCAGGCGATTGCCCTTCTCGTCGGTGAGCACACCCTCGGTGTAGCCCCTCCGTCTTGTAGTTCTTTCTAATGTCAGTCTCATCATGATTCTTTTTGATTTAAAAAAATGATTTTCGCTGCAAAATTACTACTTTACAGCCCCCTCGCGATGGAATTGGCGGCACTCTGCGTCCGCCAATTCGTTTTCTTTCCACCATTCGCATAATTATGCTTTCGGTGGATAATCGAGCATTTCCTCCGATATGGATTCCACCATGCAGCGGGCTATCGGGAGATAGTCGCCCAGCCGATAGTCGTACTTGCTGCTGAGCCATTCCTCCAGCGGCTTGTTTAATCCGCTTTCGCCGCCCGCAACGCTCAATGCGTTGGTATTAGGCATGATCTTCATCATCGCCTCGGGCATGGGCACACCCTTTGGATAAACCTTGTTCATAATGTAATTCACAGCCCTCTGATACTGGATATACCCATCCACAATCCCGAAGTATTGCATCACACGATACACTGCGAGCCACTTTTTCTTGGTTGAGAACACACGTCTCGTGCGCCCCCGCCCGTCTGCCGTTTCCAATGCGAGGGCCTTCCCGATGGCGCGCCTCATCATCGACGGGGTGACTTTGATGTTGGGGTCGGGCAGATTCGCCTGCATCGTCTCGCCCTTCTCCCTCGCCTCTTGTTCTGCTTCATCCATGTCCCCCTTGGCCGAGGAGATGAATATCATGGCAAATTCCATTTTATCACTTGCCGACAACAGATACATCGACTTTGCAATCATTGCCGTGAGATACCCCAAGGTAATCTCTTTTTCAAATAATGTTTCCTTGTTCATTTTCGCATGATTTTTTTAAGTTCAACTTTCCATCTCCCCGGCGCAATGCCATCGGGAGATACTTTTGCGAAAAGTCAGGAAACTCCGGAGTCCTTGAATTCTTTTCGGGTGCAAAATTAGGTATAATCCAGGATATTTTCGCTTCGTTTAATTTCGTATAAACAAACAAGTGTCTTTCA
The DNA here is from genome assembly GCA_051869575.1 of Prevotella sp. GTDB lineage: Bacteria > Bacteroidota > Bacteroidia > Bacteroidales > Bacteroidaceae > Prevotella. Next base: position 2,712 of record JBJEAY010000084.1, read on the forward strand.
ATAGGTTAGCAATGAATTTTCAGTCCTGGTAATGGCAAAAACTTGCAATCGGCATTAACGATATGGCACAAAAAAACGGGGCGACATCCAATCTCCTTGGACATCGCCCCGTTAATTTCGCAGGGTATTTCAGCACATGGCATATTGAGGAATAAGAATTTCAAACTGTCGCTTGATTTTCTCGACAAGCTCCTCCCATGCCATGTGTATTTTCTCTTCTTTCATCTCCTTGGCGGTCTTTATCACGGCCGCCTTCCATTCCATAAACCATTTCAGCATTTGTTGCAATCTCCTCACCGACGGAATCTTCAGTCCCTTAATGCCCGACATTATCCGGCGGAAATGGCTCACCTTGCCGTAAACCGTCTCAGTGTCGTTGTCGGGGATGCCAAACAGGCTGTACAGGAAGCATACCAGATACTGCGTAATGTTTTGCGCAAATTTCAATGCCTTTCGATAGATATTCAGGTAGCATTTCTTTGCCATCTTTACCACATTGCTGTCTGAGATTTTTTCGCATAGCTGTGTTATTGTCGGTCTGCCCCGCTTGGGTTTGTCATTATCCTTTTTCCCGATATGCAGGATTTTGTCGATTGACTTATGAATAATGCCTTCAGGATTGAACAGTGGATTTTCGCTTTTGTCACCT
>JBJEAY010000085.1:0-3360 GCA_051869575.1 Prevotella sp.
GATCTTCACACAAATATAAAAGCGTATGATAAACTATTCTGTTTTTATGATGAAATCCACCTTTGCGCCTGACTCCAAGCCGAAGGCGTATGCCAAGCTCCAAGTGAAGGAGACGTGGAACCTCGACAAGTTTGCCAAATATATGGCTGAACACTACAGGTCTTATAACCGTGGTATGGTGAAAGGCTTGCTCTCTGACGTTAGCGATTGTCTTACGGAACTGCTGCTGAATGGAATAAAGGTCAACCTCGGCGAGCTTGGCACGTTTGGAACCACCATCAGCTGCTCGGGAGCAGAAAGCGTGGAAGCTTTCAAGAAGAAGGACATCAAGTCGCTTAATGTCGTTTTCACTCCTGGGTCTGATATGCAAAACCTTGTGGACCGTGCTGAATTCAATCTCGTTGCGAGTCGTGCTACTCAAAACCAAATGCATTGAAGTTATGAGAAAGATTACTCTGATTATCGTGCACTGCTCCGCCAATAGGGCGGGCAGTGCCCTTAGGATGGCGGACATTGACCGCTATCATCGTTCCCTTGGTTGGAAGGGATGCGGGTATCATTATGTGATTCCAACGGACGGAAGCATTGAGGCTGGCCGTCCTGAAGAGAAGGTGGGTGCCCACTGCAAGAATCACAACAGCCACAGCATTGGCGTATGCTATGTCGGCGGACTGGCTGCCGACGGCAAGACTCCACAGGACACACGCACTGAGGCACAGAAGCGTGCGTTGAGGCAGTTGCTGGAGGATTTGCATAAGCGTTATCCGAAGGCGTTGATAGTGGGGCATTGTGATTTGGATCCTAAGAAACCGTGTTGTCCGGGATTCGATGTGATTAATGATTATCGATTATTGATTAATGATTAATGATTAACGACAACGGGGACAACTTTTTCTCCGCAGGCGGACTGCTCATAAGAGTTGTATCTGTTGTTCTTGTTGTCGTTTTTACTAACCAACCTCAGTCGATGACTTGAATATATTCCGGAGATACTTCTGCGGAAACCGCCAATAAATCGGGAATGATGACGACAAGTTGCTTACCACGTTTCCTGCCAATCTTCATGAAATAGCCCTCCACTTGGTCGAACGGTCCGCCATGCACCCTTATTCGCTTGCCTTTGGCTATATCTATCTTTCCCTTACCCTTGTTGATTTCATCGATTTTGTAGAATTGCACCTCCTGCTCTGTCTGATTGCACACCTCGATGAAATTATTCATCTCTTTTTCAGGCACGGTCAGATAGACGAGTCCCTCTTCGGTCTTCCATGTGACGAACTGGAGGTCGTAATAATAGTGGTGCTTGAAATCAACAATCTGCTGATGACTTGCATATACAAACACCAGGCTATGGATGACGGGTACCATGCAAATGATTTTCTCGCCTTTGATGGTGCGAAGGACTTTCTGCTTGGGTATGAAATGCTTCAGGCCATACGTGTTATGAGAGAGACGCTCTTCGGCGGTTTTCTCGTCTTTGTAGGCCCTCATGACATACCACTGCTTTTTGTCCTTTTCCAGTCCATTTGCCATACTGTCTTGTCAGGTGTTTTTTTAGGAAAGAGCATACTCATGGTTCACCCCGATGTGTATATCAGGCTGTATATCAGTACCTTCCCTTGTATTTCAACTACAATAATCATCTATTCACATTTTTCCGAGTCCACTATTTGCAAGCCTCTCTTTCCGGCATGAAATACCGTTCAGAAAAGATATACAAAAAGTATTTCTCTCTTTAAGAGAAACTCCTCGGGATTGCAAAATTACGGAAAATACTCCAAACCACCAAATTGTCTATCATTTTTTCGTAAAAATATAAAAAAACATTGATTTTTATCAAGCAGATGTTTAGCAAATATGATAATTTACTGCGAAATCATGCCTATGTATCAGCTGTTTAGCAAAACGATATTTCTCTTAAAGAGAGAAACACCTTTTTGCTCAACAATCCCCGATTTTCTTAGGAGTTGCGGTGTCTCACCGCAATTTAGTGGTTATGACGCTTGAAATCAAGGTGCAGTGAGACACTGCAACTCCTAAAGAGAATGGATGATGAGGTTGTTGGCGTTGTCAACGACAGAGGTGTCCAACGAGGAGAGGTATATCTGTGTGGTTTTCTCGGAGTCATGTCCCAATGCCTCGCTGATAGTGGCAATGGGCACATTCTTGCTCTTGGCTATGCTTGCCCAGGAGTGGCGGGCTACATAGGTGGTCAAAGGTATGGACAAGCCGAGCATTTCTCCGATTTTCTTCAACTGCTTAGTGATACGGCTATAGGCGTTCTTGTACTGCCTCCAGAATAGGGTACCCTCCCCTTTGGCGATAGGGAGAAGGTAAGGAGAATCATCTGTTTTGTACTTCGACACAATCTCCTGCATGGCAGGTTCCCATTTGATGTGCAACTGTTGGGAGGTCTTCTGACGGCGGTAAGTGAGCGTAGCTCCATGCAGATTGCTTGGTGTGAGTTGTGCCATGTCGATGAACGACATTCCACGGGTATAGAAACTGAACAGGAACATGTCCCTTGCAAGCTCCATGCGAGGGTTTAGGCTCAAATCCAGATTTTTCAACTGCTTGATGATTTCCAAAGGAAGGGCACGCTTGACGGTCTTGTCGATGCCGGTATAGACGTGCTTGAACGGTGAAGAAGAAATCACCAGCCCGTCATCTACGGCATGGTTATAGATGGTGCGCAGGTTGCGGATGTAGAACGAGGTGGTGTTGCGGCACAGTCCGCTGTCCTTCAGCCACTGCTCATAGCCCTGTATCATCGTCCCGTCGATTTCTTCCAATGGCACATCGCCTCCTTTCAGGTATCGCTGAAGGCTGTTGAGGGTGGTGGTATATCTTGCCACCATCCGCTTCTTGCCGATACGTCTCAGTTTCTCGTTCAATTTCAGCGTATAGCCGATGATACCCTGCCATTCCTTCCCCTCATGGAAGTTGTCAACAACGGTGTCTGCTGTATATGACTGCCCTTCCTTATCCAACCGCGCAATGACTAACAGCAGTTTCTTCCTGTCTGTTTCCAGCGTCTCTTTTAGTTCCAGAAGGTAGTCATTGCGCTGTGGTGTGGCGGAAGACGGCAGGATGATGCTTGAATGGTCCTCATCCCATTCTGAAGAATAGATTCTGTACTCTGTGTGGATCTGCCTTGCCACACGGTTGTGTATTACCTGATAATACAGGCGGCCCTCTTTCCCCTGAACGGAGGAGGTCCTGAACTTTAATTTGATGGATGCCATAATTCTCTGACTTTAACATTGACTTTACTGTTTTACCTTTATATATAATATATGTGGCTGCCAATCGTTCAAACAGTGCCCTGTCAATGGTTTGGCTTTGACAGGGCACGCTACG
>JBJEAY010000086.1:0-3356 GCA_051869575.1 Prevotella sp.
CCTTGTCGGGCACGGAGATATCCTCCGCCACGGCTTTGTCTTGTGCATTCACTCCTGAGAAAACACTGCACAACAACGTAATCAGAATAAATAGTCGATTTTTCATCTTTGTATATTATTTCTTAAACAGTTTTGTAGCCATTTCGCGCAGTGAGCGACGCCATGTGAGGAACTCGTGAGCCGTTCCTTCTGACACGTAGCTTTCTGCATTATATCCGGCAGCCTTGAGAGCCTCGGCAGCCTTGGTCACGCCTTCGGGATTCTCCTTAGCGCCACAGCTGATGAAGATATATGAGGGTGCACCTGCCCCCTGGATAGAGGCTAAATCCTCGGGAGTATATACACCACCTGAGAGGAGACCCCACGAACCGAATACATCGGGATACTTAAGGGTGCAGAGTCTTGTCTCCATACCACCCATCGACAAGCCAGCCATTGCACGATAGCGCTTCTCGGCCTTGGTCTTGAAGTTGGCGTCGATATATGGGATAAGATCCTCAACGAGCACACGCTGGAAGACTGTCCAGTCAAACTCATTAATGCGACCGAACACGCAAGTATTGGTCAATCCGTATGTGCATACGATGATAAACGGTTCGCACTTGCCCTCGGCAATCATGTTGTCCATGATGAGGTTGGCGCGACCTTGGTTCATCCAAGCTGTCTCGTCCTCTCCCCATCCATGCTGCAGATAAAGCACGGGGAATTTCTTCTTGCCGTCATACGTGGGAGGCAGATAGACGAATGCTCTCGGACCACCCTCGCCCACCCAGTGGGGATTGTCGGCAGGAGTGTTCTTCGACGGGAAGTTCACCTGAACCACCTTTCCGTGAGGAACGTTCTTATAGGCAAAGAAGTCCTGGTCGGGAGCAGGTATCTCGATTCCGCTCTCCCAACGGATAGAGCCATAGTAGTCCTTGGCTCCGGGGTCGTTGACCAGACCGCCGTCGATAGTGAGATGATAGTAGTGGAATCCGGGATCCATCGGACCATCGGTGGTTCCTACCCATACTCCATTCTTGTCCTTATGAAGAACAGTACCGCCCGAGCCACCAAGACCGAGACTAACAATCACCGACTTGGCATCGGGAGCCTCAACACGGAAGCGAGCATAACCTTGAGAGTTGACCATAGGATACTGCTGACCTGGCTGGTTGAGAGGTGAGGGACGGAAATCCTCCTTAATCACCTGGTTGTCCATCTTCGGGTCGAAATTCTTGATAGTATAATATACCTTCTTTGGCTTAACGTCCTTGTCGAAGGGCAGAGGATAGTTGTTCACGCCAATCCATGAGTCGGCATCAGACAGGTTCCAGAACGTCACGTTCTTCACCACGTCCTTGTGCTTGCGGAGCACACGGAAGAGGTTGGCATACTGAGCCTCGTGGAGAGTCTTGATATACTGCGGCACCTCGCCAGCCTTGCCAAGGCTAAACTGCAATTGTCCGCCCATCTCCTCGTTGGTGCGAAGGTCGAGTTCGGTGATGTGAATCTTGTCAACAATCTTTGAATACTTCACGATGGCGGCTTCAAATTCCTCCATGCTCGGATAGTAGATGTTATAGTGTGCCTGCATACCGATACCGTCGATGGGTGCGCCCATCTCCTTCATCTTTTTCACCATATTATATATACGGTCGCTCTTTCCGGGCTTGCAGGCATTATAATCGTTGTAGAAAAGTTCGACGTTGGGGTCAGCCTCACGAGCAAACTGGAACACCTTGACAATAAACTCCTCGCCGCAGAGATCCATCATCTTGGTCTTGCGATAAGGACTCGGAGCCTCTTTCATCCATGGCATCTTGCGTCCGTCGTCATCAGAGATAGCCTCGTTGAGCACATCCCATGCATAGACAACATCCTTATAGCGGTTGACCACAGTATGTATATGGTCGCGAAGACGCTCATAGAACACTTCCTTGCTGACAGGCTTTCCTTTCTTGTCGGTGAACATCCAGTTGGCAAACTGGCTATGCCATGCCAAGCAATGTCCGCGCATCTTCACGCCGTTCTCACGGCACCAGTTGGCGATGCTGTCGGCACCCTCGAAATTCCATACGCCCTCCTTGGGATGTATCTCGCCTGGCTTCATAGCATTCTCGGCAGTAATGCTATTGAAGTTCTTTTTCACCACGGCCATCTGCTCGGCAGATGCCACATTGCGGATATTAAGGGCCACTCCAACGGTGAAGTAGTCCTTGTAAGTGTCCTTGTAACCCGTAGGGTCTTCAACTCTTTGCATCTGTCGCGGTTGGGCAGACACGCCAATGAATGTACATGTAAGGTACAAACAGAAAAGTAATAAACGTTTTTTCATTTAACTAAATATTAATACGGTATAAGTTATCGGCTGCAAAGTTACGACAAAACTATAAATAATATCATTATATGTGTATCAAATACTTTTCAATTTGTACCATAGGCAGATATAATAACTTAATAAAACCAAAAAAAGTCTGTACAGTCGATGAAACCTAACCATACAGACTTTTTAACAAAATATACACTAACTTAAATAACAATTATTTTCTAATGAGTTTCTTTCCTGTAGAACCCTCAATCACAAGTCCCTTGTAGTCATTGCCCACGTTGCGGCCACCGAGGTCAAACCACCTGCCATTAGTCGGCTTGTCGGCAAAGATGCTGTTGATGCCACTTTGGGTCTTGAGTATCTCAAGCATCGTCTCGGCATAACGCTTGCCAATGATGCGATAGCCTTCGACCGAGAAGTGAAATTGATCAACATTATTGCCCGGACATCCTTCTGATGAAATCACATGGGCGTTGGGTAGGATATTTGGCAATGAAGCGATATTGCTATTCTGTCCCCAACATACTCCACCATTCTCCTCTCTCAGCATCTCACCCACAAGCAATGGCACATTATCGGCCGAAAGATTGAGTTCGCTGAGGATACGCTCATAAACAGTCTTCACCATATCTGGCCACTGCGGGTTGCCGTTATCGGTCTCGCCCTGATGCATCAGTATTCCCTTGATGACACCATACTGCTGGGCTTTCTTTGCCATATCCACCAGGCGACGGAACGGATTGTTGTCGTAGTTGGCCATAATATTCTTAAACCAGTCGGCCTCGCCGGCAACGTAATCTCCACACAGCTCTTCCATAAAGCCCTTAATACTTGTACCGCCGATAGCCACATGCACCACGCCAATCTTCACCTCCTCGGGCAAGTTCTCACACATGGTGCGTCCGAAATAGTCGGCAGGTGTGAGGCCGGTTCCCTGACGGCAGAGAGGCGGAACGGCAGTGTACCACTTGCCCATCTCGCGCTTAGGATTGCTGAAGTTGACGGCAGCCATCACCTGGAATCTCTCGGGCACATTCTCATAGTC
>JBJEAY010000087.1:0-3341 GCA_051869575.1 Prevotella sp.
CGCTATAAGCAAGGGCTAAGTCAGACACTCGAAAAAATATTTGCGGATTTTAGGTCTTACTCATAGTTGTTAGCAGTATTTTTAAAATGACTATTATTGTGCTATAAAGAAGCCAAATGTTTCAAGACTGAATAATCACCCAACGCCCATCTTTGCGACCGCCTTCACGAGTGAGTACTTTGAGTTCTTCACGCATTATTTTCAGTTCCCTTGAAAGTGTTCTCTCAGATGTGCCTGTCTTTCTTGCCAAAACAGGTATGGTTATCTTGTTATCATTCTCAATTATTGATAAGATAGTGAGTTGAATATCAGAAAGTTCTTTCTTGCCATCTTTCTTGCCATCTTTCTTGCCACTCTCATCCAGTTCTTTCCCAATAGAGGCAAGGTAAGCCTTCTCATCAACGAAAGCCTGGTGTATGGGCATTGTCGCAAGGAAGTGACCATTCCTGTCATCAGTCTCAAAGATGGGCATGGGCGAATCGTTGCGCTTTACTGCCTGGTATATCTTCGGGAATCCAGTTGAGCGTCCCTCCGTCATGTGCATTTCCTTCAAGAAGTCACCGATGCGGCGGTTGCGGTAATGACGGCTCACGATGCGTGGCTTCTTCAGGTCGGCATTCGTGATGGGTGGCATTGGACCCTCGAAGTTCAGCACCTCGATGCTGTCATGGTTGATGCGCACCTCTATCGGATTGCGGTCGTCCCATGATTTATGAAAGACACTGTTTGCCAATATCTCTTCCAATGCCTCGTATGGATAGTTGTAGCAACGCACTGCCTTCTCGTCACCAAGCACCTTGATGACCTTCTCCAACAATACTTGTTCACGGATATACCTCAAAGCCGCCTCCAGTTGCAGATGGATAGGCCCGTGCAGGATCTTCTCCGTGAAGCGGTCGCCCACCTCGTCGAGGAAGTGGACTATCTCTATGCGTGCATACGGAAAATACTTTTCAGGGTTCTGCGAGAAGAGCAGCAGACCCACGTTCTTTGGATGCAAGTCCTCAGAGCTTCCCCCGATTATCTGCAAGTTCCATCCCAATTCAGCCATCGGCATGTGCATTATCTCCTCGTGCGTCATCTTGCTGCCCACACGCTTCAGAAAGTCCTCGATATACATACGGTCAAGCTCCTCGATGTCGGCAGTCTGATTGATACGGTCATCAAAAGGCACCTTGTTGCAGAGCCCCATCAGCATCCGCTCCTCTTCCTGGTCGGCAATTTTTGTCACCGACCCCTTGCGTACATAATACACCTTGCCAGCCTTCAAGGCTTCCTTGCCGAGAGACTTCGGCGCTTTGTAGGGGCGCACCTCACCGCCTGGCACATAGATGACAAGTATCATCCTGCCCATATACTCTACAGGCTCAGCCAGCACGTTGACCGTAGGCTGAACAAGATTGCACAGGTTCACCAGTTCCTTCTGTATGCCGTCAATGGTGTGTAGTTCTATCCCGACAGGAGGCAGAACGGGTACACCGTCCTGCTCGTCTATGCCTACGATGATGTAACCGCCACCCCAGTTGTGGATGTCATTTGCGAAAGCACAGGCAGAATGCATCACGTCCTCAGGATTCCAGCCTCGCTTGAAATCCAGACGCTCCCATTCCACGGTCTTCCCCTTCAGCAGTTCGTCTATATTTATTGGTAACGCCATATTATTTCACCTTATTATTATTTATATTGCTTTTACGAATGTCCGTCACTTGTGACACTTTTTCGGAGGCAAAGTTACAATATAATTTTTAGAAAGAAGAATATTTTAAGGAAAATCTGATATTTTATTCAGTTGTTATGCGTATCAACTCTACCTCTTCACCCACGAACGCCCTTCGTTTCTCGAATAATACAGCCCCTTGCTGGTATTGGCAAGCAATTCTGTACCTGCATCTTGCAGATTGAGGAAGTCGCCATAGGAGCTGTTCATGCAGCGTGGAGAAAACGAGCGCCCCTCGTTGGTACTGACATATAGTCCCTTACTGGTGCAAGCCAGCAGTTCACGCCCATACACGAGCAAGTCCCTGAATGTGCCATACGAGTTGTTGCTGAACCGCATCACCCAGCTCCTTCCCCCGTTCTGCGAATATTCAACAGTGTTCTTCTGCGTATTGATACGCACGAGTTCCCTTCCCAAGTTTACTATTTGTGGCATAAGCTTTTTCTTTATTTGATTATTCTATTATCTCTTACAATTCTCTATGATGGCATCCAACATTCTCTGATAGTTATCTGAAATTCGGTTGCCATATCCAGGATGATAAGTGCGATAGGAGTGACGGGGCAGATGCTTTGAACTGAGCTGTGCCACTTCACGCAATCCGAAGTCGCCAAACTCATGAAACGTCACATCAGGAAGTTTCCTTAAAATGTCTTGGTCGTAATTCGGACCTGTAAAGAACAAACAAACGTCAGGCTTTAAGACAGAAAGCTCGTCAGCCAACAGATTATAGAATCTTACCTCATCGTCAAGAACTGCTTGTTCAGGTCTTCCTACACCACTGTCACTGCCAAACTTGTTGATGTTCAGCCATACAAAGTTTTGTTCATCAAATCCATTCAGTTCCTTGTTGAACCAATGTGCATATTGCCAAAACGGGGAATTGTATTCAGCCCCTAAGCTGAAATCCTTATACATCTGTATGTTCTTCCTTATCTCCTCTTCCGAGTTCATATAGTCGCAGTACCACCCGTTTGTCTCCTGTCCGAATACCACCAGCCGATGTTTCGACTTCAAATACTGCTCTTCCCAACAATAAGGAAGCAGCGGACCCACATAATCCTTGTTGTCCTTAGCATCAAGGTCGGCATACAGGGCGTTGATGCCCTGTATGCGCGATGCGTATAGATGAAATAACTGTTTGTTAATCATAATTTTTCATTTTATAGAGTTAATGTCATTGTTCCCATACACTTGATTCCTTAGCATCGTTATTGTTCAATGCCGCTTTGATAATTGTCTCGGCATCGAATTCCTTGATGTCAGCAAATGTTCTGCTTGTCCTTTTTTGCGCGTGTTCCGTCGGTTGGCTTTTTCCAACCATCAGTCTTTTAACTGAAGCCTCCGGTGCCATCAGCAGTTTTGCCAAGATTGCAGTGTCGCCCTTCGTTTCGAGCAACAAAAGTTCCAGTCTCTGCGGCATGTCAAGTTTCGAGATGAAACTCTCAGCTCTCTTGCGCTGAGCGAAATCACGCATCGAAGCCTGTCCGTCTCCCTTGTTGGAACAACTTGCCGCCACAATAATTAGCAAGAAGCATAAAGTACTTTTTGCTGTTGATAATAACGTTGAGATAATTCTTTTTTCCATTGTCATTATAATTTATATAATTACTGAATTAATACT
>JBJEAY010000088.1:0-3337 GCA_051869575.1 Prevotella sp.
TAATAATAATAAGGTGGAGCTGTTCACCAATGGTTATACGTTTTTCCTCTCGCTCATTGCCGATATGGGCAAGGCGCGTCATCATATACATGTGGATGTGTATATCTTTGAGGATGATGCCCTTGGCCGACTCATTCGTGATGTGCTCATCGACAAGGCGCGCCAGGGAGTGGAGGTGAGAGTGATATATGATGATGTGGGGTCGTGGTCAACCAACAACGAGTTCTTCGAACAGTTGCGAGATGGCGGTGTGGAGGTGAGTGCCTTCCTCCCGGTGCGCTTCCCGCAGTTTGCCCGTAAGGTCAACTACCGCAACCACCGCAAGATATTCATTATCGACGGCGAGGTGGGGTATGTCGGTGGCTTCAACATTGCCACGCGCTATGTGAAGGGTAGGGACGGCATGCCATGGCGCGACACTATGGTGAGGCTCATTGGCAATGGCGTGTATGGCATCCAGAGCTCGTTTCTCATCGACTGGTATTTTGTTGACCGCACGATGATATCCAGTCGCAAGTATTATCCTGCCGTAGAGCCGACGGCTGTCACCAAGTGCATCTCGCAGATGGTGAACGGCAGTCCGTCGTCGCCCTATCCTTCCATCATGCATGGATATGTGAGGGCATTGATTGAGGCTCAACGGTATGTGTATATTCAGACACCGTATTTCATGCCTACCGAGGCTGTGCTTGTGGCAATGAAGACGGCAGCCATAGGTGGAGTGGATGTGCGACTGATGGTGCCGCGCAAGGGTGATGCCCACGTGGTGGCATGGGCTTCGCGCACTTATCTGCGCGAGATTATCGATGCAGGGGTGAAGGTGTATTTGTATAATGGGGGCTTCCTGCACAGCAAGGTTCTCGTTGCCGACGACAGTATGGCCACTTGTGGTTCGACGAATGTTGATTTCCGCAGTTTCGAGAATAACTTCGAGTCGAATGTATTCTTCTACGACACCGACACGGCAGTGAGGTTCCGCAAGATGTTTGAGGTTGACATAGCCTCGTCGGTATTGCTCAACGACCTGCCTCCCGAACGCCTTCAGGTGTCGTTCTTTGCGCGACTGTGGGAGAGCGTGACGAGGCTGCTGGCGCCGGTGATGTGATAAAAAGAAAGATGTACAAATTATATATTGATGATAATCCGCAGGAGATTGACCTTGATGCCGCCCTCGGAGCAATGACGGATCAGAGGCGGACAAAGGTGATGGCATTTAAGCATGAGCGGGGACGCAAACTCTCGGCTGCGGCTTATATGCTCTTATGCAAGGCATTGAGGGAGGTATATGGAATCAACGAAGCGCCATTGTTTGAATATTCTGAGCATGGCAAACCGGCGATAGTGGGGCATCCCGAGATATTCTTCAATATGAGTCATTGCAGGTCGGTGGCGGCGTGTGTTGTGTCGTCGTCACCAGTGGGAGTGGATGTTGAGGAAGTGCGTGAGTTCAAGGACTCCCTTGCCCGGTATGTTCTCAATGACGAGGAATACGCAATGGTTGCCTCTTCATCTCAACCCGATCACGAGTTCATCCGTCTGTGGACGATGAAGGAGTCGTGTCTAAAGCTCACGGGCGAGGGCATCACGCGTGATCTCAAGACCGTCCTCGCCGACACCTATAAGTATCATTTCGATACTCAACAATTCGGTAGTGCCATCCTCACGGTGTGTTCATTCCTCTCCAATCCCTAATCTGTGGACAAAAAAGCCTGCTTCTCTGGCCAGTTGACAAGATAGAGCTTCTCGGTGGCACGGGTGAAGGCGGTGTATAGCCAGTGGAGATACTCGGGAGTGAGCATGTCGTCGGTCATGTAGCCCTGGTCAACATACACATGGCTCCATTGTCCGCCTTGAGCCTTATGACACGTGACGGCGTATGCATATTTCACCTGCAGGGCATTGTAGTAAATATCCTGTCGCAATGCCTTCAGACGATCTGCCTTCAGAGGAATATGCTGATAGTCCTCCATCACCTTGTTATATAAAGACTCACTCTCTTCGCGCGTCAGTGCAGGTGCCTCCGACCTCAGCGTGTTGAGATTCACTGTGGCAGTCAACTCGATGTTGTCATAATCGGGAAACGACATGGTGACATCGGCAAAACGGAAGCCATATAGTTCGCGGATGTTCCTCACCCTCTCCACCCTCACCCTGTCGCCATTGGCGATGAAGGGCAGAGGGAGTTTCTCCTTCTCCGTCCAGTAGTAGTTGTTTTTCACAATCATAAGCCGGTCGCCCGAGCATAGTTCGTCCTCGTTGCCGAGCACCATATTCCTTATGCCGTTGTTGTATCTTATGGCGAGCTTGTTGCTGCGTGTGATGACGATGGTGTCGTCAAGTCCCGCACGCGAGTAGCTTGACGCCAACTCCTCAATCAGTTCGTTGCCAGGCACATTGCGTATGTCGTCGAATCCCCTGAAGCACACCTTGGGCAGTTCATCCGCATATTCATTGTCAGCCATCTGCCTCACCTTGGTGGCATTCCACAGTATGCCCGAGTCCTCTTCCTGTCGCACCACCTCGCTGAGTGTGGCGTGCATCACAATATGCCCATAGCTCCCCATCACCTGGGGCATGAGGGCAGGACTCTCGTCCTCACCCACGGGCGGCAACTGTGCCATGTCGCCAATGAGCATCACGCGGCAGTTGCGCCCGCCATTCACGTATTGCATCAGGTCGTCGAGCAGGCGTCCGCTGCCGAATCCTCCTCCTCCATATCCCTGGTTGGCTATCATCGACGCCTCGTCGATGATAAATAAGGTGTCGGTGTGCAGATTGTCGTTGAGTGAAAATCCCTCCAAGCCCACTGCTCCCGTCCTCTGGCGGTAGATGCGTCGGTGGATGGTGTAGGCGGGCTGACCGGAATATAGCGAAAATACCTTTGCTGCCCTTCCCGTGGGAGCCATCAGCACAATCTTCTGCTTCATCTCCATCAGAGCCCTCACGATGGCTGAGGCGAGAGTCGTTTTGCCCGTTCCGGCAGCCCCGTTGAGGATAAACACGGGGTGCTCGTCGCGACAAGTCATATAGTCGGCAAAGAGTCGCATGGCTGTGTCTTGCTCCATTGTGGGAGTGACGCTCATCTGCCTGCGTATGTTTTCGATATAAAAATCTCTTATCATATGTATATTTTCATTTATTTGACTGCAAACATATAAAAATTATTCGATAAAAGCAAATTAATTAATGAAAAAATTTGGAATTTCGCAAAGGATTTCATATCTTTGCAGCCAAGAAAGACAAAATAGACATATTTATATATGGAAAATAGAAGAAGAACCCTAAATATTTTGCTTGGGATTGTTGTCTTGGCATTGGTGGTGGCTATTGCTGAGAT
>JBJEAY010000089.1:0-3337 GCA_051869575.1 Prevotella sp.
ATATCGCCAAGACCAAACTCATAACGAACATTTACAGGGATATTGATGCTCTTCTGAGATATTGTGGTACCATCAAACTTTGCATCACGCTGATCATAGAGAGCTGCCACTTCAAAACCGATGGGCAATACTGGCAGACCAATCTTCAAAGACGGACCAATAAAGAATCCACTCTTATTGGATGTATCAAGTACATCACTGCTAAAACTGAAGTTGGTGACATTGTAACCGCCCTTGATTCCGAAATTCAGTCCTGCCTTTGCGGGTATGGCAACCAACATTGCTGCCATAAGTACGATTGTAGTAAAAATCTTCTTCATAAGCTAAAAAATATGTTAATATAAAAATGATAATTAATGACGTTGACGACGCACTGACACGCGTGCTGAACTACTTCCTGAAGATGATGACTTGGCAGAAGAACTGCTCTTAGTCTTGACAGATGAAGTAGAGGAACGACGTGATGTTTTCGCTTTCCTTGCTGCTTTCTTTGCAAGTTTCGGGTCAATTTTTGCAATGCTGTCCAGTGAGTCCTTGCGAGCCTGGTTGCCATAGATATTCTTGCTGAATTTAAGCAATTCATCTTCTATGCGCTTCTGCTCCTTTGCCATTGCAGAGTCAGATGGGCAATACTGGGCGAGAGTGCGACCAAGGAGATTATTGGTCTTGTATATCTTGCCTTCATATTTTGACAATGTGAAATAATCGTCGGCTCCTATGACTGCCGCATTGTTCATACTGCTCGCAGCCATGGTCTGACGACCGAGATAGGGTTCGAGGTCGGAATACTTCACCCAAAAGAGGGGATACTTGGAAGGCTCTCCTCCAAAGTCATCCTCACGCATCATCACTGGGCATAGAGATAACACCTTGCGACGGAACGTGGAGTTTGACTGGTCGTAATATGCCGATTCCTTGAGATAATACATCTTAACCTCTGCAGAAGGAATATCACTATTCTCAACACGCAACTTGCCGTCTTTCTCCTCATAATAAATATGATAGTTGTCGAGGATGGTCTTCATCTTCACCTTGGATGCCTCTGAATAATCCTCATTACCATCGAGACGATATTCATATACAGGAATATAGCCAAACAGAGCCAACTTGAAGATATATGTAAACAGGTTCATCTGCTTGCCCACAGGCTCTACAGGATAGTATAAGGCGGCATTGGCCTCTGCATTGAGGTCAATCTCGCGATAGATGTCACGTTTCCACACAACATCCTGAGGCATTTCAAGAGCCGTAGGGAACATCTCACGGGCACGAAGTGTCATACCACTATTGGCATTACTTGTCTGTTGCTTGGCCTTGGCTTCATTGCGACGCGCCTTGGGCTGAGCCATAGCTGCACCACTCACTAAGACTATCATCAACAAAAGAAATATCCTTTTCATAATCTCAAAATTTCTAAATTCAAATTTGTCATTCCTAATCCCTAATTCCTCATTTTACTATGACCTCCATCGAGCCGGGCAACTTGCGCTCTATTCCGTCGGGGCCTACAGCAGTAATGCGCGATATATAGAAGCGTTTGTTGCGTGATAGCTTTCGGAAAGTTTCCTTCTGACGTGCAGAGAATTTAGCCCCGTCACTAACCATCGGCACTGCATTTCCCATATTGTCGAAGAAGACGGTCTCAAACCCAATAACACGGAAACTGATGTCGAGGATTCCATCGTCGATGGCAGCCCCTATTCCATCTACAGCCATTAGGCTTGCCTTTGCCAATCCTCCTCCTCTGTATCTTGACGGCACACCCTTTTCGTCTTTCATTGCTATATATGCTGTAGGATCAGGCAACTTGCGGACATGGAATGTAAATTGCCCCATCTGCTGCGCACGACCTGTATTAGTAGATGACACCGTGATAGTGACATCACGACCAACGGCCGTCGGACGCGCTATGTAACGTCCCAAACCAACAGGTTGCAGTGTTCCGCCCGACATCGTGGCGCTTATCTTGTTGAGTGGGACACCTGGAACACTTATACTGATAGGGTTGCTATATCCCGCATAAAGTACGTTCATAAGATCGGCAGACACAGTGGCGCTGGGATCCACAACCGTATATTTCTGAGAGAAATCGCGACGCACACGATCACCATTTCCGTTAACAGTCTCAATGAATCCGGCAAGAGTGAAATCACCAGTTCTTCCACACACAGTCTCATATATACCGTCGCGCAAGTCCATCTTGCGGTTGCCTATATATATTTCTGGAACTTGGGTTGTGTCAACAGCTGCCATAACTATGCGTGCAGAAAACTTGTCTCCACGTACAATCGTTTGGGAGTTGGGTATGACAAAAGCATTGAGTGAATTGACACGTATATCCTTCAGGTCGATATTAGACACAAGTGTATGCAACACCTCACCCTCGGCATAGCGCACGTCGCTCTGTAATTTAGTAAGAAGAGTTACTGCACCTGCTACAGGCATATCCTCAAACATATACTCCTGCCAGTTCTTACCCATCGTCACAGCATTCACAGGTAATGATGTAGAGAGATTACTACTAATAATCTGCTTCTGGGCATTGTCGTCAATCATGGCGAGAATGCGGCTGCGGAATGAATTAATGGCCTTAAAGAGTTCACCTCCCCTACCACGTCCTGGCGCAAGCATTATCTGATTTGCAGCCTCAAGGTTATCCTTGGCTTCAATGTTCTTAACATCTCCATCCTCTCCATCAGCCTCTTTCACTATGGCCAACTTAAGTTCTTCGGCCAGGTTATACAAGGAATCACTCATCGATTTAACCCTCTGAGCCTTATCAAACCATGCTTTCACCTTGGCGGGATTTGCCTTCAACTGAGCCTCGAAGTCATCATATATCACCTGGTTCTCCTTAGCTGCATTTGCGGCTGTGCGCCCGATGCTCTCCTCAACAATGGAGAACCCATTAAGAACCTCTGTTGACACATTAAGTGCCAACATTGCCATCAAGACGACATACATCAGGTTTATCATCTTCTGGCGAGGAGAAACCGGTCTTTTCTTTATTGCCATCGTTTTATTTATATAAACTTAGCCACAGCTCTATTTCTAAACTCTTAATTCTTAATGATATTTGCTGTCATCGCCTCAATCATTCGGGCATAAATCTTATTGAGCTCAGCTATCTGCTCAGCCATATGCTTCGTCTGTTCATTTATCTGGTCGATAGTTCCAATCTGCGAACTTGCACTCTTCAACTGCATCTCATATACCTTGCAAATACCAGTAAGGGTGCGGTTGAGGTTTTCCATCTCCTCTGAATCACGAGTAAGACGCATACTCTGTTCTGACACCTTCGACAACATCTCGGTGAGGCGATTGAGCTCTGCTACAT
>JBJEAY010000090.1:0-3312 GCA_051869575.1 Prevotella sp.
AGCTGCCATCCGAACATCACTCGAGAACTTTGCCGCTTTTACATACGTTGACAACGAGGACGATGGGGCTACGAGAAACATAAGTGTCATACCGCTCTATGCATTGTCATGTATTCTTTGAATCAGAGCGACATGAATCAGAGGGACAGGTTCATTGGTACCCCAGTTCGGGTTTATAATCCCATCCATTTACATAAATTGCCTTTGTTGGAATTGCGCATACCTCTTAGCCCCAAGCAAGCGATTTGCTTCGGGAATTTAAGTTTTTTGAATTTCGAAATGATGTTTTGTGTGGTTAGAACAATTCCAGTTGCCTGGTCTGTTCTATACAGTATCCTTGTAAGGCCTTTGGCTTGTTATCGAAGAAACAATATGCCCCCAAGGCTGATATGGGATTCATTATGAAGTTGCCTACAGAGCGATGTCTTGAATGCACAATCTGAGCGGTATTTTTAAGAAGGTCATTAATAGTCTCAATGATATACCTTTTGCGCAGCATCATTCTGTCATAAAATGGCATAAGTTTGTTCTTCATGTTCGTTCTCAGTCCAGTCACCAAGTGTATTCCATCCTCAAAAAGGAAGTCGAACAGTTTTTGGGAGATATATCCTTTGTCTGCAAACAGCTTGCCATAGAGCCGTTTAGCAAGGACCTTGAACACTTCGGGGTCTTTGTCGCTGACATTGGCACCTGTCAGGACGAATGCGATAATCTCTCCTCTGTCATTGCAGGCCAAATGGAGTTTGAAACCATGACACCAGCCCATTGTCCCCTTGCCATCCGTGGCTATGCCGTCAAAAACCTTGTTGGCATAACGTCTCAAGTTGTGACATATCGGAATCATTGTGGAGTCCACAAACGATATGCCGGTGCACCTGCCAAAGGCACGAAGGTTTAGGAAAAACATAAGCTGGAAAAATACCCGTCCTTCCAGTTCAACGAAACGGTTATATGACACGGCAGTGGGGAAATCTCTCCTTAGGACACCCTTTATATATGTAAAATAATAGTGCTTGAAATTGCGAAAGTTCCCAAAATGGAACAGCAACAAGATTGTCATTATTTCACTGTCTGACATGGAGGCGGATCGTCTTCGACGACGTCTCTCATCAGAGGTTATTAACAACTTTTCAGCATTTTCAGCCTCAAAAAAATTGCAAATCTCATCGATAATACAGAAAATTTCTGTAACTTTGTCCCTTGAAATCATTTGGTAGTCTCTTTATATTGTTCGTAAATGTTTGATTATCACCTACAAAGATACGAAAAATAATCGAGATTACCAAATTTTCTTTAGGTTTTTTATCCCGAACTGGGGTAATAATTAGTAGTTCTTCAGAACCCACCGCCATCAGCAACACTATCGCTCCTGCCAAGGCTGAGAACAACGTTCGTTACAACCTCTTGGGCGTGAAGAACGGAAATGGTGTTTATATCATGAATGGAAAGAAGTACTTGAAGTAAAATCTCTGCAAATTCATCACTATAATATAGGGCGAACATCATTGTTCGCCCTTTTTCTATCTTGATGATTCTATCTTCCAGTTCCCTATGGTGCGCTTCTCTGAGTCGAAGTTGATGCCAACCTTCACTATCGGCAGACCACAGAGGGCAAACTTCTGCTTGTAGTCCTTAAGGTCTATCTGGTTCATCGCTGCCTTAGCGCTCTTATCTAATTTAAGCTCGAATAAATATAAAGTGGTCTTGGTTTGAAGAACTATATCCACACGTCCTGTCGGGGTGTGTATCTCCACGTCGGCAAAGTAGTCGGAGACAAGGGTGAAGATGATATAAAGCACTTGTTGGTAATGACCTTCGGTATTGGTGTCGTTACAATACGGCACAGTGCCGAGAAATGTCTGAAGAAGACCTAATGCCGCATCGATGTCATCCTTGGTGAGATGTCTCGCTATGTTGCGGGCGGTGTTGTTGACAATGAGAGTGTTGGGCATGACGTATGAAGGCACAAGGGCCTTGGTCAGACCAATGCGCACCTCATTGTTGGGGATGTCGAGAGTATAACTGTTGAAATCCTCATCATAGTCCTTTATAGTGACATATCCGCTTTGATACAACAAGGGCATTATGGTGGTCATGCCCTCTGTAGGAGCGTCGAAGTCGTCAGCACCTCCCTCCATCCCACTGATGTCGGTGGGGAGGGTGTCGAACTTGCGCAACATCTCGATGAGATAAGTGGGGGTGCCAGATGCAAACCAATAATTGGTGAACTGATGGTCCTGGAATGCGTTTAGAAGACTGTAAGGATTGAAGATGCCTGGCGATGGCCATGTGAAATGGTACCCGTCATATTGGCGCTTCAGCTGTGCTATTGCCACCTCGCGTGTCACCTTACGGTGTTCGGCAAAGTCATCTACATAGTCGGACATCTGGGTGAGTATCTCCTCCACTGTGATACCGCATACGGCAGCATAGTCCGGGCGCATGGAAATGTTCTTCAGGTTGTTCAGTTCGCTGAAGATGCTAAGCTGTGAGAACTTCGTGATGCCAGTGATAAACAGAAATTCAAGATGTGGGTCACTGTCTTTCAATGGAGAATAGAAGTTGCGCATCACTTGACGCAAGACTTCCAAGTTTTCTTTTTTATGAACGACATCGAGGAGTGGGGCATCATATTCGTCGATAAGTACAACAACCTTATGTCCTGTTTTTGCATGTGCTCGCTCAATAAGCCCCTGAAGACGCTGGTTGGGTTTCACCTCGTCGGCAGCACCCTTACCGTAGATGGACTCGTAGGCTGTCAGTTTGTTGCTCAATTCCAGTTCCAGTTCCTCTTTGTTGCAATGTTTTGCAGTGCTCATGCCAAATCTAAGCACAGGAAACTCCGTCCATTTTTTCTCCTTGCTGCCAATGAAGGTATCCTTGAACAGTTCCTTCCTTCCCTCGAAGTAAGCCTGGAGGGTAGAACAAAGCAATGATTTGCCGAACCGTCTCGGGCGGCTCAGAAAGATATACTTACCGAGGTGAATCATATTCCAGATATACTCAGTCTTATCAACGTACAGACATCCCAATTCCTTTACTTCCGAGTATGTCTGTATGCCCACGGGCAGTCGTTTCAGTAGCTTCTTTTCCATGCTCTTAATCCTCTTATATAGTCCTTTCGGCTGCAAAGATACTGATTTATTTTGTATTAGCCAAATATTTGTGGTTTATTATTATTTGTTATTATATCTTTTTAGGATTGAGAGCCAGTCCTTCGCGTCTGTAGCAACACACTCAATATCACGAGTGATATGCCGATATAGAATGAGAGGTTGAGCTCGCGTGCCTCTCCGAAGAAGAGGAAAGCGA
>JBJEAY010000091.1:0-3301 GCA_051869575.1 Prevotella sp.
ATATAGTCCATGCGTATGTTGTCGAAGCGGTCGCGCACGGGAAGTCCCTTGCCGAACATCATCAGTCCTGCCATCGTCAGGCCTTCTCGTCGGGTAATACGGTCAGTGGTCATTCCACCCATGTTGCGGAGAAATTCCTTGTCGTCAAGATGATTGAAGACATGGTCCAAGTTGCTTATCTTAAAATGGTTGCGATAGGCATGAAGGGTGGGGAGGTCGATGTCGTTCATGTCGTAGTTTTCCAACATGAGACCATCGTTCCCATTTTCATTAGCATCACGCAACATTGATTTCACTTCCTCGTCTGTACAATGATAGTCGCCCTCATAGTTGCGTTTGAAACTGCCGCTCAACAGGTTCTTGTTGATATAGACAGGGCGCATGGTGTAATTCGCCATTGGCACATGTATGGCGATGAGCGTCTTGCCTTCATAGTCGATACATTCTACATCATCATCAAACAGAATGTTACGGCTTACCTTGTCGCTGTTGATAGTGTCCCAAAACGATTTGAGCATCTTGTCGGCATCAGTCACGCCTTTTATCTCAAACCTGTCTTCTTCGTATCTGTTACGATGTTCCTTGATGCCTAAGACGATGACTCCGCCAATGGTGTTGGCAAAAGCTGAATAGGTCTCCCACAGCGATTTGGGCAAATCGCCTGCAGCTTCCTTGTATTCTATGTTGATGCGCTCGCCATAGAGCATGAGGTCTTTGATATCGGTTGTAGTCATATTCATTCTATCATTTATAGCGACTTTTCTTCTAAAGAATTATCTGTTTAAGACTGCAAAAGTACAAAATAAATTGCAGACTTTTGTATAAATGGTCGAAAAATTGCAAAATAATAAGTAAAAAATGGCTTTTTGCAATTATAAATGTTCATAAGGAGGCTGATTTGCTGACTAATGACGTTCTTGTTATAATGACGATTCCTCCAGTTCGCAAGAATTTGGGCGATAACCCTTCACCCTTCATTTTTAGGGTGTAATATGCTTGCTATCAAGAGGTTATCATTGTGAAGGGTTGGCTAAACCCTTCACAACCCTTCATCAACCCTTCATATATGGGAAGGCGTAGTCTTGGGTGATGTAAAGCTGTGCTTTAGGTCAGCTAAAGCATGGCTTTACGTGGACTAAAGCTATGCTTAACGTGAGCTTCAGTTATCTGTGTGCGCTCTGTCAAGTGGCGACAGGCGCTCTGTCTCCCTATGGCAGGCTTCTGTCATCTTAGTGACAGAGCTGGCGGAGTCGTTAAGGATAGCCTTAACAGTCGATATGAAGGGTTGTGAAGGGTAATGAAGGGTTGAGACAACCCTTCATTACCATAATATATTGATATTCATGTTGTTATGAGCGATTTATGAAGGGTGAAGGGTTAACGTCGAAATTCTTCGGCGTTACGCTTCATAACTCTATAAACATCGTATTTATTCACTTCAGCGCTTCTGGCTCTCGTTGCGATGGAATATCTCGATGCGCTCGCGGAACATGTCACGGAGATTGTCCGAGAAGAAGGAGGTGCAGATGCGCACTCCTTGTTGGGTGCTGCCCATCGTGTCGAGGGGATAGACGGCTATGCCGTAGTACATCAGGGCACGGGTGAGCTCAAGGTCGTTCATGCCGGGGTATTGCACGGTGAAGTAGAATCCGTCGGCGAGGGGAGCGCCCATGTCGTTGTCATACACGAGATAGAAACCGTTGGCGAGGAGCACGTCTTTCATATACTTCGCCCTCCTGCCGTATTCCTTAACGTCATCGAGGAAGTTGTAGGCTCCGCTGCATGCTGCCTCCATAAGTGCCGCCATGGCATGCTGCACACTGTGGGTGGTGCCGCTGGAGAAGGTGTACATCAAGCGGTTGGCAAAGAAATTGCCAAATTCGCCCACTCCGAAGTTCTCCTGCAATGGGGCGAAGACACGGTGGTAGAGCTTGTTGCTTATGCAGCTCACTCCGATGCGCTGACCGGCATAGGAGAATGCCTTCGAGCCGGATACCGAGAGCATATAGTTGTCGGTATAGCGTGCCACGGTGGCCTGATAAGGCTCTTGGTAGGGGTGGGAGAGGTCGCGACGGAAATCCATGGCAAAGTATGCGAGGTCTTCCAACACGATGAAGTCATACTGGGTGGCAAGTCGTCCGATGCCCTCCAGTTCGTGCTCGTTGAAGCACACCCACGACGGGTTGTTGGGATTGCTATACACAATGCCGCAGATATTCTCCTGCTGCACGATTTCCTCAATCTTCGAGATGAGTGCATCACCACGATAGCTGTGAACATCAAGACCGATATGGCGTATGCCGATGACCTCGCATTGGGTGGTTTGCACGGGGAATCCGGGATTGATGAACAGCACCGTGGGCTCGCCCTTCTCGTTGGCGGTGAAGGCATGGTGCCAGATGGTGAATGCCGCGAATGTGCCCTGCATCGACCCTGTTGTTGGTATGCAGCACAGAGGGTCGATAACCACTCCGATAAATGCCTTGACGAATTCCGATGCCGCCTTCTTGATGCGCGGAATACCGCCGTTGGGAGGATAGATGGTGGCGCAGCCGTTGGCGAGAGCCTCCTGCTCGGCCTTCATGGCGATGTCAGAAGGTTTCAGACCAGGCACACCCATTTCGAGGTGGATAACGGTCTCGCCGGTCTTCTCCTCCAATATGCGCGACAGGCTTTGGATATCGCGTATCGTAGCTTCAGAGAAGTCGCCGAGGCCCATCTGTTCGATGGCCTCGGTCACTATTTCATAATTTAATGGTGTTGTCATTTTTAATTTCTAAAGTTTCTCTTGTCGTTCACGTGCTTAGCCTTACCGATAGAACGCTGGATGGAGCCTGGTTCCTTGATGTGGATGTTCGGCTTGATGCCCACCATTGACACGATGCGGTCGTAGAGCGGTTTGATATACGGCATCTGCTTCGACGGGTTGGGCGAGAAGAACTCGCTGCGCAGTTCGACATCGAGGTCGAAGGTGTCCTCGTTGTTCTTGCGATCCACGGTGATGAAATACTGCGGGGTGAAAGCGGGGAACTCGGTGAGGCAGGTCTCTATCTGACTCGGGAACACGTTGACGCCACGGATAATCATCATGTCGTCTGAGCGACCGAGGATGCGGTCCATGCGCACTGCCGTACGTCCACACTCACACTTGTCGTAGATGAGGCGTGTGAGGTCGCGTGTGCGGTAGCGGAGGATAGGCATAGCCTCCTTGCAGAGCGATGTGAAGACGAGTTCGCCGAACTCTCCCGGCTCTACAGGTTCGAGAGTGTCGGGGTTGATGATTTCGGGGAAGAACATATCC
>JBJEAY010000092.1:0-3300 GCA_051869575.1 Prevotella sp.
TTCTTTAATGCATGAAACGCTTCTGAATATCTACGTAATGAAGACAATGCCATACCCATGTTTGAATATATTTGGGCATCCGTAAATGGGGTACCAGGGGTGTATGGCTCATTAAGTGCATTTTTAAAAGCTTCTACAGCATCTGCATACTGCTTTTGACGGTAACAATGCACGGCTTGGTTGAAATAGGTTGTGCGTCCTCCAGCAAGCTGTTTGAACCATCTGAAACGCATACCGACCTCAGGATGCTCCATATCGAAGTAGCCAGTTCGGTCGCCTGGTTTAGTAAAACCGCATTTCTTGGCAACCATTTCAGAAGCAGTATTATCATTACTTATATCCAACATAACATGTTGGAAAGAGAAGTTTTGCAACAAGAAATCTGTTAGCCCTTTTAATGCAGCAGACGCATAACCTTGTTGTCTATGTGAGGGGTGAACAGCATATCCAACATTCCACATGGGCATGTTGGTGGCTTTATTCATCATTGGTTCTGCCGAAATGAATCCAACTTCTTCACCATAATTGTTGAACATGATGAAGTTTAAAGATGCCTTCTGTTGGTTGGCATTCACTATGTATTGGCAAAATGCTCGGATATTTGTCGCATGGTCTGCTCTAATGACATAATATTTCTTCACGTCCTCATATCTGAATAGTTCTTCTATGAACCAAGCGTTACTTGTGTTGACTAAGTGGAGTGAACATTCCCCACAGTCTATCATGTATGGTATATTGGGTGCTGCCATGATATTTATATTTTAGTTACATATTTAGAGTTTAACATTCTGTTGATATGTGGATATTCGGGTAACTCCAGATTTGAGAGTTTACTTAGACTACCAACAATTATTAGTTTTGACTTTGCTCTTGAAAAGGCAACGTTCATTTTGTTCGGGTTATATAAGAACTCAGCCATTTCTAACATATAATCAATATTGCCAGAAACAAGAGAATACAGAATAACATCACGCTCTTGTCCTTGCATTTTATCAACAGTGTCTGATGTAATCTTTTGACGATTCTCCTTGCTAATTCCTTCGTGTTTTTTGATAGCACGCCTTATGTTCGCTGCCTGAGCACGGAAAGGGGAAAGTACCGCAATTTCATCGGCATGGATGCCTTTCGTAAGAAAACCAGCAATAACATTTGCTATGAATGCAGCTTCCTTCTCAGACACTTGTTCTCCCTCGTCATCTTCTTCGTGAAGAATCACAGGTGAGTCAAAACTATAAAGAGGATTATCACAAATGAGAGTGTTACTGTGACCGTGTTTCATAGCCTTCAAATGTCCATCATAAAAAAGTTCTGAAACATAGCCACAGATAGGTTCACACATGCGAAAACTTGTGTCCAACATCGTGCAGTTTTCATCTGAGATTAAGGCTTGAAATGCAGACTGTTTCAACTCTGCTTTAACCTTTTCAGATGAAACAATTGGTGGTAACTGTTTGTGGTCACCTGCAAAAATCACTTTCTTGGCTTTTATCATGCCCATCAACGCCAAGGGTATTGTCATTTGCCCGGCTTCGTCTATGATGAGTGTATCACATTCTAATCCTCTTGCTCTACTTGTATATAAACAATGGGGTGTAAGCCCAATCAGCCAATTAAGATTATGCTTACTGTTAAATGTCTTTGCCCAATGAACATTTAAGCGTGATACATTTTCTATACCACACTCCTTATCCTCGTATGCGACTTTTATTGTTGGAGCATTGTATGTTTGACCTACCTTCGTGGCTAATACACTGTATTGGGGCGCAAGTTTAACAAACTGTCCCATGGCATTGTTGATGGCCATGTGATTTGGGCCAATGACGATAACATTATGTTTTAGGTCAAACAATTCCTCCACAATAACAATGCCGAGCACAAAAGACTTACCAGTTCCGGGAGGCCCCTGAATAAGATAATAGTCTTTAGCTTGCATACAATTCAGTATCGCTTCTTCCTGTTTGGGAAGAAGTGAAAGGTTAAAGAATTCTTTTGTCTCTTTTAGAGATTCTTCGCATTGTTCTTTATTCTCAAAAGTAGGTTTCGGACAACTGTTTAGAATCATCTTATTCCAAAAGTCATCACTATCTCCTGGTAGGCTAAAAGTGAAAGGATAATATACATTATTCCTTAAATCAACTTTGTCTTTATCAAGCAGGAGAGGAATATTGTAATACGTTTCCAAGTCAGATGGCATATCAGGAGGAAATACTTCAAGGATGATGGTATCATCATTCTGAAAAGCATTCAATCTGCACTTTATGCGTGAAACCGTGTTCTCTTTATGCAATATTAGGCATTCTCCTTCTTTAAAATCTGCAAGATTGACACTCATACTGACTTTTAACAGTCTGTAATTGTCTTCAGATGTTCCACTAAAATCTCTGTCAAGATAAACGTTTTGAATGGCTTTTCTTTTGCGTATGCGTTCCTTGATGGAAAGTTTCATTGTCGCTTCCCATCTCGTCTTTGCAGCCTCTGCTTCTAAATCAAAGAAATCCTCTATATCCTTCTTGCATACAAAGCATCTTGTTTCTTTGCTACCAACACTACCAACGTTTATTTTGACTTCAGTATTTGAAATTTCTTCCTTTGGATTGTAATCAAAGGAAGGCATAATCGTTGCATTATGTGTTGCATATAGTATGCTGTCAAGCACAAATTGAACAATGTTTTTTTGGAATCCTTCTGTATTTGTTAGTTTGAAAGAAACATCGTTGAAAGCTAATTGATATGTGCCAGAGACTAAACCGTCATACAACTTCTTGCAATATCCTTCTCGCATGATTGCAGCAATAATACGCCTTACCGCAGGCGTTTCATAAGCCTGCAGGTCTGCAAGATAATTTGCAAATCGTTGTTCGCAAATTATGTCTGTGCCATTTTGGTTTATGGCGAATTCTATAGCTTCGTATAATTTCATGTCTTACTTAATCTTTTGTACTACATCACCAAACTTGGCATAGTTGACCACTACACCATCGTCGAGGTCGAAGGCGATGGCTTGCTCGGCAACTACCTGCAGACGTTCGTGATACTCCTGGCACTCTTCGAGCGTCTTGGTGAGCTGTTGGAGCTGTTTTGTCTCTCGGGTGGTGAGCTCGGAGCGGCGAGCGTCGAGGTCAGTGATTCTTGCCTGTAGGGTCTCGATGTAAGGGAGGAGGTACTTCGCACGGATGCGCTCGGCGGTGTAAGCATTCATGCGGTGCATGTAGGCGATGCACTGGAAGGCTCCCTTCTTCGATGCGAAGAGCCAGTAGATGGGGCGGTTCTGGTACATCTTCTTGTGGTCTTTCCAGAAGT
>JBJEAY010000093.1:0-3295 GCA_051869575.1 Prevotella sp.
ATAATCAGAATGAGGAACACGCCGGAAATTAGAAGCGTAAGTCCTGTGGTGCGCCACCATGGCTCCTTAATCATCACAACCACCTTGACGGGCGGAGTTGTCCACTTGCCAGGATACATGGATGCTTGTACTTCAACCACATAATTACCAGGTTTAAGACCAAGAAGCGGCAGATGTAGAATACCATTCTT
This sequence comes from Prevotella sp., assembly GCA_051869575.1. GTDB lineage: Bacteria > Bacteroidota > Bacteroidia > Bacteroidales > Bacteroidaceae > Prevotella. Next base: position 192 of record JBJEAY010000093.1, read on the forward strand.
ATCTACCAAACCCCTTGAATTATAATAAGATAGCATCACCCACTTATCTTGCAATCCACTTACCCTATATCGGTAATATGTCTGTATGGGTCGGAAATAATTCAATGATGAAAACTTCAGTGACAACGAGTTCTGCATACTCGGAAGTTCAATCGTATTTAATCTTGAAATGGCTTTCTCTGTCACCACCCTTCCGTCTATTTCTGTTCCGGCAAAGACATTCGTTCCGTTCACCTGTAGTCTCACAAACTTAGGATGGAGCAATATGTTGTTGCCCTCCATAATAGACATTTTCATAGGATTGAACGACACAACATGGTCGAGTGCCTGCATCACTATTGTTCCGTCGTCAAGTCGCATTGCCCTACCATTGACAAATGCCTCGGCGGGGATACCATCGCTGTTGATGAAACTGTTGACAAACGTCACCTTGCCGTTCTTAATTACCAAACCGACTATTCCATTACTCGTGCTAACCCATATATTATGCTTGCCGTCCTCGATGATTGAATGAACGACATCATTCACCATACCTTCTTCCTTCTTCACACAGATGGAATCCTTCTGTCCAGGTTTGAAATAATATAGTCCGTTGAGCGAGCCGACCCATATCCAACCCCTACTGTCCTTATAAGTACAGTTTAGCCTGTGCCCCTGGACAAGCAGGTCGTAGGTGCACACCTTGTCCATCATCTCTGCATACTTCACTGACAGAGGATTATCCCATGTCATGACATTAAATGGCGACTTGATATACTTCGAATAGAGCAATCCTCTCTTCTCTGTACCTATCCACATTCCCCCCTGTCTGTCAAACTCGATGCAGTTCATGTCGGTGAGCAATTCTCGCCCGTCGGTAAGTTTTATCTTTTCAAAATGCTCTATCTGACGGCTGTCGGTGTCGTATGTCCAATATCCGTATGCCGACGCTATATATAGCACATCATCTTTTACGGTCATATTGCTGAGATAGTAGTCGGTAGAGAGTACCTTTGTCCATTGTCTTGTGCCGAGGTCGAACCACATCAGCACAGCCTTGGTGCTGCCGTTTCTTATCTGGAAGAATCCGTTACGATACTTGTATATCACACTTGACCCTTGATAATCCTTCAAGTCTTCATGATTAAGGGCAATAGTGGAGTACTGCTTTTTCTTTGTAATGATGTCATAGACATCCACCTGACTGTCGTCATAGAACAGCAACACAATGTTGTCGGAGATATCCATATCCTGAAGCACTCTTCCTTTGCGTAAAGGAAGAGATACTTTTCCATGGCGCGAATAGATATTATTGCCTTGCACAAGCCAAATGCTGCCGCTTGAATCCACAAACATATCTTCCACCTGCCCCTTAACTCCTTGTGCCTGGAATATCGACCCTATGTCGCTTACAAACTGTTCGGTGAGCATGTTCACACATGTCACTATACCTTTGTCCTTGAGCCAGAGGTGATGTGAGTCATCAAAGTATAGATGATAATGTCCTTTATATTTTGGTAGAAGATACCTACTGTCTCCGGATGAAATATTAGTAAAACCAGAGCCATCGTAGAAATTGATGTGACCGATAGTAGAAACCACCATCCTGCCAGAGAAAGTACCCTTAATAGTCTGCGCACTGTTGTCAGCAAGACCATCAGCAGCATTTATCACACGGAAACGCCTGTCCCGCGTGAGATCCGCCGCCTGAGCTAAAGTGCAGGTGAGGAGGATTTCAAATATAAGTCCATACAATCGAGTCAGTTTCATCACTATAATCTATGGTATTTGGGTCAAAATTGTAGTTGTTATTGCAAAGGTAGGTATTTTTTTTCATATAACAAAAGAAAAATGAGTTTTTTTTCTATTTATATGAAAATATTATATTGTTAAGGCACACAGGAGGGGAATTGGGGATGAGGGATGAGGAATGGGGATTAGGAATTAGGGATTAGGAATTAGGGATTAGGAATTAAAATGAAGAATGGCTGCGTTTATGTGCGCAGCCATTCTTCATTCTTCATTTAAATAGTCGGGGCGACAGGATTCGAACCTGCGGCCGCCTGGTCCCAAACCAGGAGCGCTACCGGGCTGCGCTACACCCCGTTGCATCACTCGGAAATTCTGTTCCTCGTATTTGCGGGTGCAAAGGTACGACAAATTTCCGAGATATGCAAATTTTTCAGCAATTATTTAATAATATTTTGCTCTTTAAATACTTTTTTGAGTATCTGAACACCTCTTTCCACCTGCTCTTCGGTATGTGTGGCCATAAGTGCAAATCTCACGAGTGTATCCTGAGGTGCACATGCAGGAGGAATCACGGGGTTAATAAACACTCCATTGTCAAATGCTCTTGAAGTGACAATGAATGTCTTCTCTACATCCCTCACATAAAGTGGAATGATAGGACTCTCAGTATCGCCGATTTCAAAGCCCTCTTCCTTGAATCGCTTAAGTGCATACTTGGTCACCTTCCACAGAGCTTCAATTCTTTCTGGCTCCGAGCGAACGATATGCAATGCCTCAAGGGCAGCTGCAGTGGCAGCAGGAGTATCAGATGCACTGAAGATGTATGTACGGCATGTATGACGCAAGAAATTGATTGTGTCAGCATCTCCGGCAATAAAACCACCAATGCTGGCAAGCGATTTAGAGAATGTACCCATTATAAGGTCAACCTCGTCAGTTAGTCCGAAATGGTCACATACACCTCTACCCTCTCTACCGAACACGCCCAATCCATGAGCCTCGTCCACCATAATAGAGCAATTGTATTTATGCTTCAACTTGACGATTTCTGGCAGATTGGCAAGGTCGCCCTCCATTGAGAATACGCCATCAACAACAATCAGTTTGATAGCCTCATAAGGGAGCTTCTGCAGAATCTTCTCAAGATCCTCCATGTCGTTATGCTTGTACTTCAACTGATGGGCGAAAGACAATCTTCTTCCGTCAACAATACTGGCGTGGTCACGATCATCACAAATGACATAGTCATTGCGTCCTACAACCATGGCAATAACACCGGCATTAACAGAAAAGCCGGTAGAGAAACAGAGAGAATCATCCTTACCCTCAAACTCTGCCAATTCCTTTTCCAACTTGACATGTAGGTCAAGAGT
>JBJEAY010000094.1:0-3294 GCA_051869575.1 Prevotella sp.
GGATATGTCGGCATGAGTGATTTCCAGTTGAAGTCGATGGATAAGATCGCTGAAAGTGGAGCTTCCGAAGAAGGAGTCACTCGTGTGAATACTTTCTGTGATATATCCTATTCGTTTGTTTACGAATGACTTGACGCTGTCGGATACATGAGAGAATGTAGATAAGAACTCATTGTCGATAGCCATACTCGATACATCGGTGAGCCTACCGTTTATCTTTTTGTCAGTCACCTTGCCATCCGTAAGTGTCAGTTGTATGTCAGCATCTGCTACATACACAGCATTGCACGAGGGGTCGAGACATAGCACAGGCTCCCCCTTGGTGTTATTCACTGTGACACAACGCGGATTATGGTCGTGACCAAAGAAGATGATGTCGAATCCTGGTATGTTGTGGGCTATATATTCACACTCGTCCTCATTATAGTGGAGAGTGCTGATACCACCGTTCCATCCACTGTGAAACAATCCTATGACAACGTCGGCCTTTTCTTCCTTTCTTACAATGTCAATCCATTTAGCAGCCGACTTTGCCATATCCTCGAAATGGAGTCCGCTCCACAGTTTCTCATGCAACCAATTGGGTATGGCTGGAGTAATCATACCAATAACAGCCACCTTCACTCCCTGACGCTCAATGATAGTATAGGGCTTGACATAAGGTTTGCCCGTGGCATTATCAATGATATTGGCACCTATCACAGGACAATTCAGTTCGCTTATCCACTTGTCATACACGGCATGTCCCGTTTCGATATCATGATTGCCCACAGCCTGGGCGTCGTATCCAAGCCAGTTCACAATCTCAGCTGCTGCATTAGGCAATTCGGGTTTAATGAAATTGGTGTAGTAGCATGTCGGTTGACCTTGAAGGATGTCTCCGTTCTCAAGAAGAATGACATTTTCGCCATATTGTTTGCGCACTGTTTTCAGATAAGTGCTTACCCTTGCGAGAGAGCCCTCCATGGGAGTGTTCTCTATATAGTCGTAAGGGAAGAAGCAACCATGGACATCACTTGTCTCAATGATTTTCAGATTTACAGTCTCTTGCTTGGCCATAACAGTTGAAATGGTGCTTAGTCCTACAAGTAGGATCATTGCCTTTGTTTTCATTGTTTTTTTGACTTGTATATATATAATAAGGTGGTTGAAAGGAGGTGAATGCCTATTCTAATGAGCTGAGCACAAAGTCTCTGAGTCGTTCACCTCGGAGCCCTCTTGCAAGGATTTTCCCATTTTTATCGACAATCACTGTATGTGGTATTGAGTTTACCCCCATTGCTACAGCTATCTGGTTATGCCAACCATTGAGGTCGGACAACTGCAACCATGTCATGCCCATATTCTTGACGGCGGAAGACCATTTGTCCTTGTCATCATCAAGGGATATACCAATGACATTGAATCCCTTAGCCCGACATTCATCATAAAGTGCCTTCACATGGGGCATATCGGCACGGCATGGCCCACACCAACTTGCCCAAAAGTCAATAAGGGTGATATGATGTTTGGCTATCTCGTCGCGCAGTTTTACAGGGTTGCCATCAATGTCGTTCATGGTGAAATCCGGGAGAGTGCCTCCCACTCCCACTTCTGTCTTGCTCTTCGTCTCAGCCAAAAGTTTTTGTATGTCGTTGTTCTTGCGTAGCTCGTCGGGCATACGGCTTATGAGCGACATCAGTTCTTCGGGAGTGAAGCCATCTTGGTAGTATAGCACCATGAACATGCCAAAACTATTGCTGATGTTCTGTTCGGTATATCTCTTGATAAACTTGTTAAACTTGCCTTGCAGGTTCTCTATGCGTGCCATGGCAGCCGACTTTTCTTCGTGAGATATGTCATTGTGAGAGTTGTATAGCAACTGCCCCACACGATCCATCTCAGCACCAATGACGAGGGTGCTGTCCATAATGGTTTGCCACTTGTCGTTCATCTCCGTACCTCCCACCTTGGTGTTGGAAGGCGAGTCGCCAATCTTCACACTCACCGTTCCCGGTTCAACAAAAAATGTGGCGTTGGCTCCGCTTTTGCTGTAGGCAATGCAGAGGGTTGGATTGTCGATAGTGCCCTCAATGGTGAATTTTCCATCATTTACAACACTATGGGCAAATGGTTTGCCCGAAGAGAAATCATTAGTGATGAAGATGGTGTCACCATTACTGAGCAAATCACATTCGCCGTTGATCTTATACGAATCAGACTGACAAGCCGCAAGCACAATGCCTGCAGCTGCCAGTCCGGTTATTTTGAAAATGTTCATTAAATCGAGCGTTGTTATACAAGATACTGACTGCTTATACTCTCATTGTTGATGACACGTCGGATGGTCTCGGCAAACATATCGGCAACGGATATCTGCTTAACCTTGGCACAACGGTTGGAGTAGGGAATAGAGTCGGTGAATACTATCTCCTCGAGAGATGAGTTCTGAACGCGTTCGCTTGCAGGACCGCTCATCACGCAGTGTGAGGCACATGCACGCACGGTCTTGGCGCCGGCTTCCTTCATGATGTCGGCAGCCTTGGTGATAGTGCCTGCCGTATCAACCATATCGTCGATAATCACCACGTTCTTGTCTTTCACATCACCGATAATCTGCATACTCGACACCACATTGGCACGTGCACGGGTCTTGTTGCACAGCACAAGCGGACAACCAAGATACTTGGCATAGGTGTTGGCACGCTTCGAACCGCCAACGTCGGGCGAGGCTATCACGAGATCATCAAGCTTGAGGCTCTGAAGATAGGGTAGAATCACTCCTGAAGCATAGAGATGGTCAACAGGAACGTCGAAGAAACCCTGAATCTGGTCGGCATGAAGATCCATGGTGATAAGACGGTCAATACCGGCTACACTCAGAAGATCGGCCACAAGTTTCGCACCGATACTCACTCGGGGCTTGTCCTTGCGGTCCTGTCGTGCCCAACCGAAATACGGAATCACAGCATTGATGGTGCGTGCCGATGCCCTCTTGGCTGCGTCTATCATGAGCAGCAACTCCATGAGGTTGTCAGAGTTGGGGAATGTGCTCTGAACAAGGAAGATGTCGCGTCCGCGGATAGATTCCTCGTAGGAAACGGCAAATTCTCCGTCGGAGAACTTGGTGATTACCAACTGTCCAAGTTCGCATCCTAAGCTTTGGCAGATTTTTTCTGCGAGGTATCTCGTGCTGGTGCCTGAGAATACCATGTAAGAGTCTTTTTCACTCATTTTGTAATGCAATTGTTATGTTGTTATTTCTTTAATTCCTAATTCCTAATTCCTAATTCCTAATTAGCCACTTTTCGTATT
>JBJEAY010000095.1:0-3291 GCA_051869575.1 Prevotella sp.
TTATATTTTAACGAGACTGTGACTTCCTATGAGGAAACACAGTCTCGTTCTTCTTTTTTCTTTCACTCCCTGATATTAGGCAACTTAACAATCTTCTTGTCTGAATGTAGGCATCCGAATATACCGCAGCCACCATTGATATTGCTGAATATCCTCACTGGCTCCGACAATCCGATGTCAGTCAGTCCACCTTGCCATGAACTCTCGCTGTCATTTGAGAGAACGGATATGAGATACTTATAGTATGCCTCGGATATGGAGTAGAGCGTCACTTTGCGCAGTTGGGCATTATCTCCCATATTATAATATGTATAGTCACCCTTTTCCGTTATCCTGATACAGCAGTCGCCTTCCTGCATTGCCTCGTTGGAGAAAGGCATACCATTCTGTCCTTCAAGTTTCAGCGATGCAAAGGTCTTGTTGATGCGTTCTGATGTGAGACGGAAGGCAGGGTCGGCAGAATAGTCGAGTGTTCCTACCTGACTGATATAGTCAACAGCTCCGATTTTTGCGAAATAATATCTACAAGCAGAAGCATCGTTGTTGAAGTGTATCTCGTATGTGAACACTTCTTCCATGCCGTTTGTATGCTTGTGGGTTATGTCGATACTTGATATCGTAGTCTTCTCAGGCATAACATCCTCGGCGGATATGGTTTTGCCTTCAATGGTGGTGCTTATGGCAATGCGCTCGCCTGCCTTTGGTCGTATTGACGATTGGTATTTATCGCCGTCGTATGTCATTTTGCCTTTATGAGTGCCATTGATGCTGATGTCGATGTCCAGCCCTTCTATGTCATCCGATGGATAGCCTTCGGTGAAGAACCAAGTGGAACTTACGTCAGCCATTATCGTTGTGTCGCTGTTGGCTATGCAGTTAAGCACAACCCGTTGTTCTTCCCTGTATTTCTCCAAGTCGATGTCGCTATAGCATGAGGCGAGCGACATTATTGCCATTGCCGATATTACTATTGTCTGATTTTTCATAATAGTCGTTTCTTTTAGAATTTATATGTATATGATATTGACGGAATCACCGGCAGCAGACCAAGAGTCCTGAACTTGGTGCGCCATTTTGGTCCGTCTTCTATATATGGTCGTATCAGTCCGTCCTTCTTGATGACTATTGGATTCATGCGCGAGTAGGCATTGTATAGTCCTATGTTCAGGATGCTCTCTCGTGAGGCGGAGATCTTGTGTATGAAACTGACTCCGATGTCGAGGCGGTGATATGCGGGCAATCTTACATTGTTGCGCTTGCCGTATTCATTCAGTCCCCATGCAGTGTCAAAGATGCCTATTGGTGCCATGTCACTATTGAAGCCTGCCCCTCCTAATCCCTTGTAGTTGTTGAGCGACAGTGTCATTCGGTTGCCCGACATATATGTCCATGCAATGTTTAGCATCACGTTTTCCTTAACCTCATATTGGCAGTTGACGTTTATCTTGTGTCTGTTGTCATATTTGGCGGGAAACCATTCTCCCCGGTTCAGTTCGTCAAACTGGCGGTTGTTCCACATCAGTCCGTAGCCCACAGTTCCCGTCAGTCGTCCCTTAGTCTTGTTTACGCTCAGGTCAATGCCGTAAGCCTCGCCGCGTCCCGAGGTAAGTTTGTCGTTCCAGTTGGTGAGGGCAGTGAACATGACGTTATCTTCGCGGTATTCAAGCAGGTTGTCCATCCATTTGTAGTAGCCTTCCACGGCGAAGAACACCTCATCGGTGATGTCACCGTAGATTCCTGCCGACACGATATCGCTCTTTAGCGGCTCCCACTTGTCGGCTATGGGAATCCAAGGTTCCGTAGGCAGACTGACGTAACTGTTGCACAACTGCTGCACATACTGGTTTGTCCGCGCATATCCCGCCTTTATACTGAGATAATCCGTCAGCGAAACCCTTATGTTGGCTCTCGGTTCAAGTCGCTTGTGGCTCTTGCCCGATGATGAATACTGTGTGAACCTCACTCCCGCACTCAGTTGCAACCATTCTAATGGGGCGAAGGTATTGTTTTCACACACTGACAGTTCGTTGCCGGAGATTTCAGCTTCAGAGCCAAGCGGTGTCATCAATCCGAATCCGTTGCTTCCTGTGATTTCGAGTTCCTCCGGTTTGTATATATGATGAATAAATTCGGCTCCGGCTTCTATCTTGACATTTGATGATGGCGACAGCGATGCCCTCAACGAAGCGCCATAGTCCTCAATGCTGTTAATGTCATTCTTATAGCTGTAAGCGTATGAGTCGTCGTATGTCTCTTCAGCGTTCTGCTTGTATTTTGAGTCGAAGTGAGTGATGTAGGCATCAGCCGAGATGTAGAAGTTATCGGTAGGTTTGAAGTTTAGGCAAGTCACCGCTCCGATGCTGCCCCAGTTGAGTTTTATGGTGTTTTTCTCCAAGTATGAGTTGTCGCCACTTGAGAAGTTTTCCGAACCTATTTTTGCCCAGTCCCTTCCCAAATAGAAATGTGTGAATCCGTCGAGGTAATCAGATATGTTATAGTCGAGTTTGAGGTTAATGTCTGTAAATGAATATCTGCCAATTACCTTCTCGCCGTTTTTCTTCTTGCTGTTGTTGATGATTGCGAGGGTGGGGATTGTGACGAGTTCCATCCACGAGCGTCTTACGCTTGCCGAGAATGCGAGCCTGTCCTCGATGATTGGTCCTGTGATATGCACATTGCCAGAAAGCAGTCCGATGGATGCCTGTCCGTGATATTCCTCAAAGTCGCTTCTCTTTAGTTGGATATCAGTCACGCTTGCCACTCTTCCGCCGTATTCAGCGGGGAATCCCGCCTTGTAGAACTTCACGTTCTCCACCATTGCGACATTAAACGACGAAAACAGTCCGCCAAGGTGGTTAACGTTGTATAGTGGCAGTCGGTGGAGCAGATAGAGGTTTTGGTCGTTCTCGCCACCTCTGACGTATATCCCCGTGAATCCCTCTATTCCGCTGCTCACTCCCGTCTGGGTCTGCAATGCTTTCAGCACGTCGGGTTCTCCGAGCATCACTGGCATATTGGCGATAGCCGCTCCCTTGATAACCACGCCTCCCGTCTGCGGTGTAAGCAGATTGTCCGTCCGTGCGTCATGTCCCAGCACGACCACCTCTTTCAGGTGGTGTGCAACGCTGTCAATTTGTGCGTGGGCAGTCAGCCCCAATCCGCATAAAAGTAATAATGAATAGAATGATTTCATTGGCATATACATTTCTTCATTTTTGAATTTTGACAAAGACTTGTCTTATTGTATTTTTAATTCCACTGTTTGGGCTTGCCTTATCTGTATGTACTCCT
>JBJEAY010000096.1:0-3281 GCA_051869575.1 Prevotella sp.
AAGGAAATCGAGAAGATATATTTAGATGGTAATAGTCCTCAATTGAATCTATTGACAGACCGCATTATGCTTGACAAGATGAACAACTGCAATGCGGGTTGGGAGAATATTACACTTGCTCCAGATGGTAATTTTTATGTTTGTCCCGCTTTCTATTATGCACAGAAAACTGATGGCAGCGAAAAAACAATCAGTGAAGTATGTGAGAAAGGTTACGACATAGGAGACTTACAGACTGGATTAGACATAAAGAATCCGCAACTCTACAGGCTTGACCATGCGAAATTATGTCGCAACTGCGATGCATATCAATGCAGGCGTTGCATATGGCTAAACAGAAAGACTACTTGCGAGGTTAGCACACCAAGCCATGAGCAGTGTGTAGTGGCTCACCTGGAGCGTAATGCCGGTCGTATTTTGCTTAATAATATTCGTCTGCATAATGGCTCTATATCAAATAAAAACGAGATTGAAGAAATATCATATTTAGACCCTTTTGACGTAAAAGACAAATGGTAACAAAGAAATTAGTAGGTCAAGTGACCGCAGAAGAAAAAAAAGAGATTCAAACTTTGTTTGAACGTCGTAATGGACTGAACGAGTTGGCTAAAATTGTTACTGCCGATAATACAGAACTATATGAAAAGTTGGTGAAAGACATGGGCGAGACTGGTGCAAAGTATCAAGATTGGTGGGACAGGACGGCAAAGAAATACCAATGGGAATCAGCACAAAACGGCAAATGGAAAATCAACTTTGAAACATGTGAAATCTTTTTGATTGTGGAATAATCATGAATAGTCAATTCCTATTTATCGGCACCACCGAATTACTCCTTATCGGTGGTATTGCCCTATTGCTTTTTGGAGGAAAGAAACTTCCTGAAATGATGCATGGGCTTGGTCAAGGTGTCAGGGAATTCAAAAAAGGCGTAAATGAAATCAAGGAAGAAGCGAAAAGCGAGGATTCCAATGATAATGCACCCAACGATGACTCGCAAGAAAAACAGGAAACAATAACCCCTGACAGAAAGCAAGAGAAAGCTGATGGCAAAGGAAAATAAACAAGACCTCCTGACATTCGGCGGACATCTGGAAGTGCTCCGCCGAATGCTTTTCCGTATCATTGCCGTCGCGGGAACGATTGCGGTTGTGATATTCTGCTTCAAGGATATCACATGGAGGCTATTGTTAGAACCAAGCGAATGCTCTTTTACTACTTACAGGTGGATAGAAAACATCGTGTCTGCCTTCGGCTTTGACTTTCATTTTGAAGAGTTTAGAGTTGATTTGATCGCCACAGACTTGTCAAGCCAATTCATGACCCACATCACGACATCTGTGTATTTGGGATTACTCGGTGCTTCGCCTTATATACTGTATGAACTGTTCCGTTTCGTCTCGCCTGCGTTGTATGAGAATGAGAAGAAGTATTCGGTACAGGTGGTGGTGATTGTATATGTATTGTTCATTCTTGGGGTGCTGATGAGCTATTATGTACTGTTCCCTATATCATTCAGGTTTTTGGGAACGTACAGTGTTTCAGAAAGGATTCATAGCACAATCACCCTTGACTCATACATTTCCACATTCACCACTCTCACTCTACTTATGGGCGTAGTTTTTCAACTGCCAGTCATTGCCTTCGCCTTGTCCAAGCTTGGTATCATCACGTCGGAAATGCTTTCGAAGTATCGCAAGCATTCATTCCTCATCATTATGCTTGTGGCAGCCATCATCACCCCACCCGACCTGATGACCCTCATCTTGGTCACTATCCCATTATATCTCCTGTATGAGATAAGCATAAGGGTTACGAGATGGGTGGAGAGGTGAGAATATTGGGCAATAAATTGGAAATGGCATATAAGGGACATATTGATATGTTTTTTCCTGCTGGACTCACAAATGATCCAAAGTTTTCTAATGAGCAACGTATGGCATAAGGAATGTCCTTTTGTGGTTTGGACAGGAGTTCATAAAGGCTTTTCATTGAGCCTTTTACCCCTGACTTCACCTCAATGGGAACTACATGCCCGCCCTTAGCCACTACATAATCCACCTCAGCCGCCTTGCCCTTGTTTGTATCTTGCCAATAATATCAGTCATGTCGCTCATGAGGCGACATATATTTCAGTATCTCCAAGCCAGCCATCATCTCGGCAACGCTGCCCTTGTCAACGAGGTTGGCAGCGGTATCTGTCAGAATAGCCTGTTCTCTTTCTTGGGTATTGTCACTTATGCCCAAGAAATCAAGCATGAGAGCATTGTCAATCATAATATATTTGACAAACTTACTATTTGTTTCCGCACCTAACGGTATGCCGTTTGACGCGGAATGAACAACAGGGATAATAAGGCCAGCATCTCTAAGATAGGTAAGTGCCTTTTTCACTTGCTCTGTCCTGTAACCACCATCAACCATACTGAATACAAACTTTGTCCCAGTTTGCCTTGCCACACTTATTAGGGTATGTCTCAGCAAGTCGGGATCCATTCTGCCTGCATATTTCGAGAAATCATCAATAAACGCAACACGCAAGTCGGCCAAAACAATGCGAGCCTTCATATACGAATTAGTCTCGATGAATTTTGACACAGCAGCCGGCATTCCACCAACAAGCATAAACTGGCGAAACTGCTCTACCAGTTTGTTGTGGAACACATCCATCAATGCCCTTTTATGAGAGGCTTCTTTCTTCATTTTCAGCATTCCTCCAAGATTCTGCGCCTCAAGAAACTCGTCAAATGACATGGGATAAACAAACAGGCTGCTTATCCTGCCCACACCGTATGAGCGGATGTCCTTAAGCGCAAACTCCAATAAGCTACCTGCTGCAACCACATGAAGCTCAGGATAGTCCTCACGAAAGAACCACAGGCTGTGAAGTGCCTTGGGGCACGACTGTATCTCATCAAGAAACAGAAGTGTCTTTCCAGCCTCAACGGGTACACCATAGAACATTGACAGTTTTTCAGCTATGTCATGCACATTCAGATTCCCGCTAAAGAACTCTGCCACTTCAATGTCCCTTTCAAAGTTAACCTCGAGGTAATACTCAAACGTCTCACCAAAGTGTCTCACTGCGCATGACTTTCCTACTTGTCGTGCACCTCTAATAAGAAGTGGCTTCCTGTCAGATTCATATTTCCACTCTTGCAGATATCTATCGATAATTCTATTTAAATATCTCATGGTTTCACCCTCAATAATTGATTTTTCTGCAAAGATACAATAAATATTTGATAAATTATATTCTATTAAATATTCTATCTAGATCT
>JBJEAY010000097.1:0-3275 GCA_051869575.1 Prevotella sp.
ACCAAATCATCTCATACAGAGGAATATGCTGCCGCTTACTACCGCCACCTCTGTTTTGTGCAACTCAAAGGGGCGTATATGGACAGGTCTCTATCGCCATGGACTCGTGGATGACAATGGCAAGGTGTTTTTCGAAGGGCAGTCGCCAATGAAGACAATAGAGGGCGCAAACGGTCAACTGTTCGTATTGCTTAATGGCGAAGGCTTGTGGACGTTTGACTGCAATACCGGGGCAACAAATCATATACCAACCTCCAACCCATGGATAATGGACATGACATCTGACGGGATGAACATCTTTGCAGCAACTCCCGATATGCTATATATTATTGATGTTAAGACCCTTGAGACCAAAACGGTAAAGGCCGAACTATTCAAAAGCGGACACTTCAAGGATGGAAACAAAACTATTATTTCTGATAAAAGAGGTTGGGTGTGGATGGTAAACTATAAATGTGGTTCGGACATCGATGTGTATGACACAAGACGTCAATCGACATTTTCCATACCTGTCGGTAGAGACTTTATCGTCAATGCAATGGTGGAGGACTGCAACGGTAACGTGTGGCTTGCCTCTAACCACGGACTCACGCGAATAACTATCACCGACGAGAAGAACCATTCGTTTCAGACAGCCTTGTTCCCCGACAACAAGTCTTTCTTCAACGACAAGGCCGCTTTCGCTACTAAAGACGGACTTCTGCTGTTTGGTACTACCGACGGATATATATCGGTGGACACCCGAAGCATTTACTCATCCTCTGCATCAAAGCCTCAATCGCCACTAATTCTATCTGCCCTAAGAATCAACAGTGACTTTATACCCACTGACTCAACTGCCATGAACAATGAGGCAGATAATTGCTCACTGCCCTATATGCGGGAAATCACATTGTCTTATGACAAAAACAATATATGGATAGAGTTGGCTCCACGCGACTTGGACAGTCAGTTGGCTATATATTATTATAAGGTGGAGGGACTCAGTAATGGCTGGATGCCCCTCGACAGAAGCGGAATATCACTTGCCAACCTGCAACCGGGAACTTATAAAGTGATGATACAGCGCAATATGACGGATTTGCAGGATATGGCAGACGAAGAGGCAGAATGTTTACTGTCCATAACCATCACTCCGCCTTTTTATCGCTCTGTATGGGCATACGTTGTCTATTTCCTTCTTTTCGTATTGCTTGTTGCCATTATTATTGGCTATATCAAACAAAAGAGGGAGACAAAGAGGAAAATCGAAGAGCTATACCGAAAACTCAATCTGCGCAACACTCCCAAAGAGGAGCAGACGACAATGTCGCCAGCAGACAAACAACTGCTCGACGCTGCCATAAAAATTGTGGAGGAAAACATCTCCAATCCTGATTTCTCTGTGGATGAACTCAGTGCCCAACTATGCATGCACCGCACCAACCTTTATAAGCGTTGGCCTGCCATAACGGGCATCACGCCTCTGCGTTTCATCCGCCTTCTGCGATTGAAACAAGGGAAGATACTCTTAGAACAGGGAGGACGCCGGATCTCCGACGTAGCATACGAATGTGGATTCAACGACCCCAAGAAATTCTCCAAATACTTCAAGGAGGAGTTCGGGGTCTCACCTGGTGAATATTTGAAATAGAGTGCCACATAGTAGTTATAAGTGATTTTGCTAACTCTCACACGTTCTTTTCCTAACTGGCAGTAGGTCTTTTGTCAGCTACCAAAAGATCATTTGCCAACTGCCAACATCCCATAACGATGGTCATCCTGATACAACAAGAACGTACGTTCAGTTATCACCTGAATGCTCATTCAGTCACCACCTGAATGGTCATCCAGATATTATATAGATTTACGTTCTTATTATAGACGACTTAATATTTTGTGCATCAATGGAATAAGTGAAATGTTGTTTATCCTTCGTTCATCCTTCTATTATATTAAGTAAATGTATAAATATGGCATTAATAAAAGATATAGTGGCACATAAAGACTCCGCCCTACGATTCGTGAGAACCGTGGGCGGATGAATAAATATGTGTTATTATATTACTTCACATACTTGCGGTTGTTCTTGATGAGTAAGCCCTTGGTATTGCTTGTAGCACGCTGACCGCTAATCGTATATACTGCATTGTCATTGGAAGAAGAGGCTTTTACAGAAGTAATGCCGTCTGTGCCACCGCTGTTCTTCTCGGTGCGATACATGCTCTTCACCTTTACAGTGAAAGGATATGCAGCGTTTTCGTCGCGCACCTGAAGATAAACATAGTTGCTGTAGGCACCGGCCTCAAAATCATTTGCGGGGTCAAATGTGATGGATGTTGTGCCTGCGGGATAATCATTTGACCACGCTTCACCAAGGAAGTTCTGGCATACAATGCTTACGGGCTGTGATGTTGCCTCGGCAAATTCGATGGTATATACGTAAGCCTTCTCGTCAGATTCAGGGTCAATGTCTATCGACTTGCGTTTGGAATCAACAATCTCAACTCTGCCATTTACATCAGTAAATGTCACCTCTGGCTGGGCAATGGCAATATTGGCGCCAGAACCGGCTCCGGGGATATTTGTCATAAGAACCTCTGTATCGTCGTTCTTGATGAGCCAGGCTTTCTTAAACAAGATATACTGACTCAGGTCCCATGTGGTGATTGAAAGAGAAGTGAGTGAGCCTAATGCCAACACGTCGTCGCTGAACAACATGGTTACTTCGGCAACATTCTCCTCCATTTCAATTTCTTGTTTCACTTCATCCTGGCTTATCTGCAATTGTATTTCGTCAGAAGCGTTTGAATATTCCACACGCACACCCTTGTACTGGGTAAGGTCGATGGGATAATCCTCGTTTGCAAGATTGAACACCGAACCATTGCCGGACAGTTTGATGGCAACATTCTCGTTCACAGAACCTGCAATATCACAGTTCCATGGAAACTGTTCGATGGCGGCATAAAGACTCTCTGTGCCCTGAGCGGCACCGGCTACTGTCATTAATGCGACAGCTGCAATAGTAAATAATTTCTTCATAACTTTTTGAATTAAAAATGTTAATAATGTTGTTGTGTTGACATAAATATCACATCTATAGGATAACCTTCGGTTTTTATTCTTCTAATCATTTTGCTTACGTCATTCTTGTTGATATCTTTCGCTTCGCGGGAGAAACTGTCGGGTGACAACACGGGCAAGTCACTGACGATACTATCTGCAATGGTTCTTGCCCATGCCTCGGCGTTATCCGATTCTGAAGACATATTGCGTGAAAGGTTGCGGATGAC
>JBJEAY010000098.1:0-3265 GCA_051869575.1 Prevotella sp.
ATTTTGGTTAGCAGTCCTAACTTTTATCCACGGACAATATCTGTAGAGCCCAAAAAAACAGGAAGAAATTACTCTTCCTGCTTCATTATTTGATTACTATACATCCGTTATATCACATAATATGCCACTTGAATCTGAACATCACTTCAGAATGTATCTCGTTATTCATCGCATTCTGAAGTTTATCAGTCATCTTGTCCACCTTGTCGCGGTATTCGTCTTCCATGGCATACATCTTTGCTCTTTTTTGACTGAGAAGTCTGGACATTTGCATTTCATCCTTTTTTAATTGCAACTTTACTGTCGCATTATGTTCCTTTCTTATTTGGCGACGCAGGGCATCATGCTCCCTACTCAATTCCATCACCTCTTTTTGTAACGGAACAAGTTGGTCATCAGCCCACATTTCATATTTGTTGATTTCGTAATCAACATATTGGTTGGTTCTCTCTTCAATCACCCTCTGGTTTTCTGACAATTGGTTGTCATAATCAGCCTTGAATATATCATCAAGAGCATCAAGTTTTGTTTCCGTTTCATCAACACATCCAATTTCCAAAAGCTTAAAGACGAAATCTTTCGGCAGCTTCTCTCCGTTGTCAGTCTTGGCACAACCGATGAGATATTCTTCTGAATCGTATTCATTAGAAGAAGTAATGCGATATACAGAGGCTATGCCACTTTCTCCCTTGTATTTCTCCAGTAATTTTGACTTGAAGTAATAGGAATCCAAATCAAAGACCAGCTCACAGTCTGATACTATTGTCTCCATGGCATTATGTACTACGTATTGCCCTAAAGGATGACCATATCTTAGTTGGACATACTCGTCAGATTCTTTATTGAGAATATAAGTGCCTGTAGGAATGTCTTCCTCCAAGGAGCTGCTTAAGGTGAAGGTATGATTACCCTCATCAATATCTGAAATAGCATCTTTCAGCACTGATATTGCGACTTTCCACAGATGTTTGTTGTAAGAATCCATGCGCATTGTATCCTCGCCTTGGCGCATACGCAGCTTGTTGACAACCTCTTCGTCAAAGTTCTCCAACAACGACTTTCTGGTAGATTCTATCCTCTCCTTAATGACTGTCTCCAACTCGCTTTGCAATTCATCAAAGGCAGCGGCAATCTCCCGTTCGGTGCGGCACGTATTATAGATAATGTTGAGTTTTCGCTCAAAATCTACGCCGGAATCCATCGATCCCAACACCTCGTCACTCGCTCCAAACACGCCATTGAACAACGAGAACTTGTCGTTTAATAATTCATACACACGACAGTCAGCATAATTAGCCTGGTTTACGAAATTAACGACTACGACATCATTCTTTTGACCATAACGATGGCAACGACCTATACGCTGCTCTATGCGTTGAGGATTCCACGGCATATCGTAATTGACTACCAATGAGCAAAATTGCAGGTTGATACCCTCGGCACCAGCTTCGGTGGCAATCATTATCTCCGACTTATCCCTGAACGCATCTACAATGGCCTGCTTCTTGTCGATAACAGTACTGCCTGATATTCTGTTTGTCCCCTCATATTGCATAAGCCATAAGCGATAGATGTTCTTGGCTTCCTCGGAATCGTTGGTACCATTGAAACACACTATCTTGTCGCTATATCCATTGTCAGAAAGAAACTTATATAGATACTCCTGAGTCCTGCGGCTCTCAGTAAATATCAAAGCCTTCCTTTGTCCGCCAAGGTTCCTAATCTTATCAAATGACACATCAAGGGCCTTCAAGAGTTCCTTAGCCTTGCTCTCCTCTCCTATCGCACGTGCCATTTTTGAATAACCCTTCAGTTCTTCAATCTCGTTGTCAAGACTTTCGTATGAACTGTTCCCTGATTGTGAATCATCGTTATAAACGCCATACTCATCATTCCCACCCTCAAAATCATCAGAAACGCAAGCCAATGCAGCGCCCATCACTCCCGTAGTCTTATACTCTTCCAGACGTTTTATGAAACGCTCCAATGTATAGGCAAGGGCGTATGACGAAGAAGCCATGATTTTCCTTACAAGAAGCGACAGCAGCGGACGTTGTCTTTCCGGCATTCCGTATGTCCCCTCGCGCATCAGGTAGTTGCTGACAGATTCATACAACTTAATTTCTGCTTCCGAGGGATAATACTCCTGAACGAAAGCAGTTCTTTTTGTGAAATTTACATATTCCTCTACCTGTTTTCTCAATGTACGGTGGATGATATGGGAGATTCTCCCTTTCAGTTCACCGTATTTTGCAGCATCACGTGTCGTGACAGCATTATATTGTTCAGCGAAAGTATCAAGACTCAAGAAAAATTCAGGGTCGATGATACTTATCAGTCCGTAAAGCTCTTTCAAGTTGTTCTGCAATGGTGTTGCCGTTAGCAATACCTTCTTGCAGTTCTTAAAAGCATCACGGAGCGCATTTGCCATCACGTTACCTTTCTTATATACATTCCTCAACTTGTGAGCCTCATCAAAAACAACCAAGTCCCACGCCCTTTTCTTGAGAAAATCCGCATGGGCAGCAGCAAAGTTGTATGAGCATATAAATATCTGGCTCTTACCCTTGACGGTTTGTCTTTTCGCATCATCCAAGGTGTTGCTGTCCAGGATGAATGAAGGGAGATAAAACTTCTCCATCAATTCAATGTTCCATTGATTGCGCAAAGATGCCGGCACGACAATGAGAATCTTTCTTTTGTTCTCCGCCCACATCTCCGAGAGTATAATACCCGCCTCAATGGTTTTACCAAGTCCCACCTCATCCGCAAGAATGGCACCCTTGCTCATAGGTGACTTAAATGCAAACAATGCCGCCTCAACCTGATGAGGGTTGAGGTCAACTCTGGCTTCCGACAGCACTCCTGTAAACCGGCTGTCATCGCTCACCGATTTCTTATGCGCAATGTCCCAGGCATAGTATTTCAGCTGAATGGAAGATATCATAAGACTACTTTATATTATTTTCATCATTACATACCACCCATTCCCCATGTTTTCTTCCGCCCACACGTTTGAGCAATCCCTTTTGCTGGAGTTTAGCAATGATGAACTTCACGCCACCCAACGAAAGATCATCGATGGCATCTACGGCCTCATCAATTGTCGCCTGTGGATGCTCCGAGAAGAATTTCAACACCTTCCCTTCTGAAAAATACGCATCCTTTTGGATAGTAGAGCCCGTCTTTTGGATAGTACTTCCAGTCTTTTGGATAGTTGAGTCTTCCTTTGGGGTAGTAATTTCCGTCTTTTGGGTAGTGATTT
>JBJEAY010000099.1:0-3264 GCA_051869575.1 Prevotella sp.
CACGATTTTTATATCAGTGCAGGCTACGAGACAGAAACCGAAGCGCACAAAGAATGCCTTTCAGATCAAGACACACAAAGGACAACTGATAGTTGCGGGAAGCGACGGAAGAGGTACGGCATACGGCATACTTGAGCTGTCACGACTGGCTGGTGTATCGCCATGGAAATGGTGGGCTGACGTTACACCCGCAAAGAAACGCAGACTGGCAGTAAGCGAGGACTTCAACACACTGCAAAGCCCTTCGGTGGAGTTCCGCGGAATATTCCTCAACGATGAGGACTGGACCTTGCAGCCTTGGAGCTGGCGCAACTACTCACCTGGGGATCCGGGATTCATCAGTGCAAAGACCTACAAACAGATATTCAAGCTGCTGATGCGCCTGCGTGCCAATGCCATTTGGCCCGGAATGCACGGTATGTCGTCGCCTTTCTTCACTATTCCCGGAGCCAAGGAAGTGGCAGATTCCTGCGGTATCGCCATAGGCACATCCCACTGCGAACCGATGATGCGCAACAACGTCGGTGAATGGAATGTCAACGAGCGGGGGGCCTTCAACTACATGACCAACAGGGAGAGCGTGCAGAACTACTGGATAGAGCGATTGAAGGAAACCGGCAAGTATGAGAACATATATACAATAGGTATGCGCGGAGTACACGACGGCAGGATGGAAGGTGTTGGCAACAAGCTCAACGACCAGACCGCCGCCCTGCAACAGGTGATTGACGACCAGAGAATCATGCTTGGCAAATATGTCAACAAGAACGTTAAACGGATTCCGCAGCAGTTTGTACCTTACAAGGAGGTGCTGCAGGTGATGGAGAATGGACTGCAGGTTCCCGACGATGTGACACTGACATGGTGTGACGACAACTATGGCTATATGACCCGACTGAGCGACTCACTCCAGCAGAAGCGCAGTGGCGGCGGTGGAGTGTATTACCACCTAAGTTACTGGGGACGACCTCATGACTATATGTGGCTTTCCACCACACAGCCTGGACTCATCTACAACGAGATGCGCGAGGCATACGACCACAACGTACGAAAATTATGGATAGTGAATGTGCATGACATGAAGACTGCGGCATACGACCTCGAACTGTTTCTCGACATGGCATGGAATATTGATGCCATCGGGCCGTCAACCCTCTACAGCCATCTGTCGCAGTGGCTTTGCCGCGAGTTCGGACAGTCTGCCGGCGAAAGGCTGCTTCCCGTGATGAAGGAGTTCTATCGTCTGACAACCATACGCAAGCCGGAGTTTATGGGATGGACACAGGTGGAGTTGGACAAGAAAAAATACCATAAAGGCTGGTCGCCTGTAGCCGACACGGAATTCAGTCTCACCGCTTTCGGAGGTGAACTCGACCGTTATCTCACCCAGTGGCGCAGTTTGACGTCAGCACTGACGGACATCGAATCCACCATTCCCGACAATCTTAAGGACGCATTCTTCTCTCACGTAAAATACCCCGTGATGTCGGCGGCAGCCATGAGCCGCAAGATGCTTGAGGCACAGCGTGCAAGGGCTATCGCCAAGGCTGATTACGACGCGGGACGCTGGCAGCGCGACGATGCCCTCATGACGGCTTGCGCCAAGAGTCAGGATGCCTATCAGGAAATACGCAGGCTCACCGCATATTATAACAATGAGCTGGCAGGAGGCAAATGGAAGCACTCCATGGTGGATAACCCGAGAGACCTTTACGTCTTCTACGCCCCCAACTTGCCAATGGCCCTGACTGACGAGGAAGTGAAGGAATACAAGGACAGGAAAGACAAGACTGTTTCCGGCATCAAGAACGATGGCAAATTCGTTGCCCGCAACGCATGTCAATGGGACAAAGCCGACAACGGTGCGGTATGTGTGCAGTCGTTAGGTCATTCGATGAATGCCGTCCGTCTGCCCAAGGGCAATACGCTGACCTATTCGTTCGACTGTGACAACGAGGGCAAAGCCCTGCTTCGCATCGCACTTATCCCCACGCAACCCAACGACAAGGGCGACCTCCGCTTCTCTGTAAGCATTGACGGTGGCGAGCCTCAGGTGTTCAGCCTTAAGGAGCCGTTCCGGTCAGAGCGTTGGAAGCTGAACGTGCTTCGCCAACAGGCGGTCAGGGAGCTTCCCGTCACCTTGTCAAAAGGTCATCATACCCTGACCATCAAGGCGTTGGACAATCACATCGTCCTTGACCAATGGATGCTCGACTTTGACACAAGTCGCAAGTTCTATGTTTTTCCAATAATTTCAAATTTATAATTCAATTTTCTCAGGTAGTGATTATGAAAAGAATTATCTTATCCTTATTGACAATCATTGTCGCCATAACCGCCAATGCGCAGGTGAGCGACTGCTTTCAAGACATTCTGCCAGTAACTGACAGAAAGATGATGAAGAGCCTGAACGGACAGTGGAGCCTGAAGGTTGTAAATGGTATCAGCGATGACGCTGCAGTACCGACGGAAGACAGTACTTGGGGGAAGATTCCTGTTCCGGGATGCTGGGAAACTAACGGTTTCTGCAAGCCTACATACGACAGTCCTGACTCGCTGACGGGATATTACCGCACTGCGTTCATCGTTCCAAGCCTGTGGAAGGGTATGCGCGTGGCACTGCGCCTCGACGGTGTGCTCTACGGCTACGACCTCTGGATAAACGGCAAAAAGGCTGGCGAATGGCGCTCGGCATACAACACCGCAATATTCGACATCACCGACTTCATCAACATGAAGAAGGAGAAGCAGGAACTCGCCATGCGCGTCATCACAAAGTTTCCCGGCAGCGACTTCGACTGCAACGACGACTGGACGCCATGCGGTATTTTTCGCGACGTGACCCTCTTCGCCATTCCCAAGACACATCTCTCCGACCTTACCATCACGACAAAGAACAGCGGAGAAGTGAGTGTTGACACGAAAGTTGCCAACGGCGACAAGAGCACCACCGTAAGTCATGTCATCCTCGATGCCAAAGGGAAGAAGGTGGGAACGGACAAGGTGGAGAACCCGAATCTCTGGACTGCCGAGACACCTTATTTATATACGTTGCGCACAACACTCAGCCGCAAGGGAAAGACCTTGCAGACATTCGAGCATAAGTTCGGATTCAGGGAACTGACCATCGACGGAAAAATCCTGAAGCTGAACGGACAGCCAATCAAACTGCGCGGAGTGACCTGCCACAGCACCGACCCCAAGACGGCGAAGGTAATCAGCGACGAACTGACGCTGAAGGACATGCGCCTGATGAAAGAGGCT
>JBJEAY010000100.1:0-3245 GCA_051869575.1 Prevotella sp.
CATACTTGCGCCAACGAGAGATGATGAGCTCTACACCATTATCAGGCATCCAGTCATCTGAGTCTATACATACGGCAAGCTCTGTATCAATATGCTTGTAAGCCTCATTATGAGCGGTATGCATACCACCATTCTCCTTCTTGTAGTATTCAATTACGAATCCATTGTCTGCCTCCAGCCAAGGTTTAACCAAATCTTCAGTATTGTCGGACGAACCATCATCCACAATAACCCACTTAAAATCCTTGGATATCTGACGACAAAGACTCTCGTATGTACGCCCAATAGTGTGCGCTCTATTATATGCCGGTGTAAAAACGGCAAGTGTAGGATTTGTTTTTCCCATATATCAATCCTTTCTTTTAGAATTTCAAAATTGTCCCCCCCCAGCTAAGACCAACACCAAAGCCAGTTACCATTACTTTCATTCCAGGAGTGATCTTGCCTGCATCAAGATTCTGCTTCAAACCAATCATCACGGTAGATGATATAGTATTGCCAGTTTCCTCAAGGTTCACATAGAACTTATCCTTGGGCAATACGCACACCTTGCGGATGGTGTTCAGCATGAATTTGTTTGCCTGATGGAATACATAGTAATCCACATCATCCTTCTGCATCTGGTTCTTCTCTAAGATCTGAGCCACCATTGAAGGAACGGCATCGAGGGTGAAGTTGAAGATGGCACTACCATTCATATACAGATAGTCATCAAAACGCTGGTGTCCGTCCTCATCCTCGACCACAACACTTGTTGTGTGTTTGCAACGAGCTGCTCCTGTCTTTACGATAAGATTGTCAGCCCCAGAACCATCGGTACCCAATACGCACTCGCCTATCTCTGCAATACCCTCTGTTGAAATCAAGCAAGCAGCTGCACCATCACCAAAGATGGAACGATTACTCTTGTCGGATGGATGGAGGTACTTCTGATAGGTTTCTGCAGTCAGTACGAGTACGTTCTTGGCAAGACCACTCTTCACAAAGCTGTTTGCCATAACGATACCATACACGCAACCGCTACAACCCAGATTGTAGTCAAATGCACCTGCCGTAGTGGGAATGCCCAAACGGTTCTGAAGGATGCATGCAGTTGAAGGCAGGAAGTAATCAGGACTCTGGGTGCAAAGCATCACAAAGTCGATGGTCTTTGGATCAATGTTATATTCCTCAAACAACTTGCAAGCAGCCTTCTCTGCCATATCACCAGCTGTCTCGTTCTTGCTAGCCAGATGGCGGCTGTTCACGCCTACCTTAGCGGCTACCTTGTCTACACTCCACTCAGGAAACTCCTGAAGCAGTTCTTCATTGGTCACTATCTTTTCAGGCAGATAATATGAAATTGCTTTTATAAATGCCATAATCTCTTATTTGAAGGATAACACAGTACCCGCCCAACTCAAACCTACGCCAAAGCCTGCTACAAGCACTTTGTCGCCACTCTTGAAGGTGCCCTTCTCCAGACAATCCTTCAATCCCAGTGGAACGGTCGTTGATGTGGTGTTACCTGTAGTCTCCAGATTTACATAAAATTTATCTTTTGGCAATCCGCATACCTTGCGGATGGTGTTGAGCATGAACTTGTTTGCCTGATGGAACACATAGTAGTTGATATCCTCTGCCACCATTCCGTTCACCTTCAGCGTGTTCTTTACCAGCAGAGGCACACGGTCAATGGTGAAGTTGAATACCGTTGCTCCATCCATGTAGAAATAGTCATCTCTACGCTTGTTGCCTTCGTTATCAACGCTCTCTGCACCTGTATGTGTCAAATGACGAGCAGCACCATTCTTTACAATAAGGCAATCAGCCCCTGAACCATCACTACCTTTTTCAAACTTACCGATTTCAGCAAAACCATCACCCGAAACGATGGTGGCACTTGCAGCCTCACCAAACAGCACTCGGTTGTTGTCCTCTGGGTGAATGAATCGTGTAATGGTGTCACCAGTCAGCAACAGTACGTTTTTTGCCAAACCGCTATCCACAAAACTACCTGCGATAGCCAAACCATACACGTAACCCGAACAACCCAGGTCAAAATCGAACGCACCAGCCGTTGTAGGGATGCCCAACTTATCTTGAATGATGCAAGCCGTTGGAGGGAGGAAATAGCCTGGACTCTGAGTTGCCATAATCACGAAATCCACCTCATCCTTGCTGATGCCGTATTCTGCAAACAGCTTCCTGGCTGCCTCTTCTGCCATATCGCCAGCAGTCATGTCTTCACTTGCTATGTGGCGCGACTCCACGCCTACGCCCTTAGCGGTCTTTGCTACTTCACAATTACTCAACTCCTCCTGCAGTTGTGCGTTACCTACACACTTTTTGGGGGTATAAGTTGAAATTGCCTTAATAAATGCCATATTATTTTCTTTTTGTTTTCTTCTCGATTATTAAACTAATACGCCTTCACCACCACCGCTAATGTCTATTGCGCCACCGGTCATCCATGATGAAGCATCACTCAGCAGGTAGATAGCCAGATTAGCCACATCGTCCACCTGTCCGAATCGCTTCAGTGGGTAGTTCTGTTCTGCCACCTTCAGGTCTTCTTCGTTCAGCACGTTGGTGATGAGATCTGTCCATACCATACCTGGGCAGATACAGTTGACGCGAATATGACGAGGAGCGAGCTCCAAAGCCAGACACTTGGCGTATGCCACAATAGCACCCTTTGAGGCACTATAGACGGCATTACCCATTGAAGGAGATTGGTATGCACGTGAAGCTATATAGACAATGGACGAAGCCTTGTTAATTTTCTTCTTTGAGAGCAATGCAGTTTGCAACAAAATTGGAGCCTCCATATTAGGCTGCATCACGTGAGCAATATCATCCTTGACAATCTGCTTGCAAGGAACACGGCTACCCACACCTGCACATTGCACCAGACCATCCAGTTTAGGCAGTTCGCTAACCAGACGATTAATATCCTCTGCTTTGGTAAGGTCAGCAGAGATGGCCTTGTGGTCACCTTCGGGCATTAGACTCAGAGTCTCGTTCAGACGCTCTACGTTGCGACCTGTAACGATAACAGTAGCACCCATTTTGGCACAGGCAAGAGCGATTCCCTTGCCTATGCCTGATGATGCTCCAGTAACAAGAATCTGTTTGCCAACGAGGGAAAACGGACTGAACTGTTCCATGGATTAGGTTCGTTTACTTGTTGTTAATGAGGTTGAATACGTCCTCTACGGTTACACAAGCGCGAAGTTCTGCACCTGTGATTGCCTTGCCGTACT
>JBJEAY010000101.1:0-3241 GCA_051869575.1 Prevotella sp.
AACGGATTATAAGGCATGGTGAGCCATACAATGATAATCGCAACGCCCAAGACGGCAATCATTGCATAATATACATACTGCCATTCGTAGTTATATGCAAACCAGGCCGTCATCCATGTGCCAATCTGACCAAGCACCATGAAGAAGTAGTAGATGATAGGCATCGACGCAGTCTTCTCGTAGTCGAGTTTGTCCCATCCCTCCTCTGTAGTCGGTTCGTTGCCGGGGGTGAGGTTATGGGTAGCCTCGATGTGGAATCCGTAGGTGATGAGCGTAAAAAGGTTGCACATCAGCAGAGCCTGGCGCACGAATCCCATGACGAGCGAGCACAAGGCAAGGACATACACACTGTCGGTGCGCGCACATACGAAGCTCAAAACTATCAATATGGCGAATCCCCACATGAGCATAATCTTCTCGCGACGTATGCACACAAGGTCGTAGAAGAACGGCGAGAAAGCCGCCATTCCCACCGACGTGGCAAAGCCCACAAAGGATATATGTTCCGAAATGATGCCCAAGCCACCAACCATCTCACTGCTGTTGGCGGAATACACTCCACCAACTGTCATTATAGGTATGAAAAGGAATATCAGGAAGATGATTCCCAATGGCTTAGGCACCCAATCGTAGAACGGAAAATTCTTATTCATTCAAATATCTATTTTGCAAAGTTTTTGGAGTCCAAGGAGTTAAAGGAGTTTAAAGGAGTTAAAGACAATACTCTTTCCGCTTCCTTTGGGAATTCAGAAGGCTTAAGCATTTGTCTTTAACTTCTTTAACTACCTTAACTTCTTTAACTCCCTTACTTCCGAAAATTGGGTTATATTATTTCACTTCTGCCTTCACAATCACCATCATACCGGCAGCCAGTCGGTCGTTGTCCTCCTTGCTGAGGTTGGTGAAGTCGATACGCACTGGCACACGCTGCTGTATCTTAACGAAGTTTCCTGCAGAGTTGTCGGTGGGAGTGAGTGAGTACTTCGAACCGGTGGCACCAGAGATGGCAGTCACCTTGCCAGTGAACTCCTTGTCGCTGATTGCGTCAACAGTCATGCGGACAGGCTGACCGACGTAGAGATTCTCCACCTGAGTCTCCTTGTAGTTGGCAATCACCCACTTCTGTGTCTCGGGGATGATATAGGTAATGGTCTGACCTGCATTCACCATCTGTCCCTCTTCGAGAGAACGGCGACCCAACTTACCGTCGCAAGGAGCCACAACCACGCAATATGACAGGTTAAGCCTTGCCATCTCCAAGGCTGCAGTGGCACGCTCAATGGCGGCAGCTGTGTTGCCCTTGCGTGTCTGCACCTCATTCACACCCGAAAGGGCTGCCTTCTTCTGCTTGAGAGTTGCGTCGAGTTTCTTCTTTGTAGCCTTATATTCAGTCTCATACTGTTCGAGCTGTATAGGAGTGGCGGCATCACGAGCCACGAGGTTGCGATAACGCTCAACGTCCTTGGCCAACTTCTGCAGACGAATCTCTATCTCGGATATAGACGCGTCATATACCGAAGCCGTGGTCTCGGTGGTGTTCAGGGTGGCATCCATCACATTTGCTCCAGCCTGTGCGTCCTTCAGTGCAGCCTCAGCCTCCATCACGCGGATGCGGTATTCACGATCGTCGAGGATGAGCAATGTGTCACCCTTCTTAACGCTCTGATGCTCCTGGAAGCAAATCTTCTTGATATATCCCGACGCACGCAGATTGACAGGCGAGAGATACTGCTCCACCTGAGCGTCGTTACTTGACTCATTCGACCTGTAGTCGATGAACATACACACTACTTCAAACACACCCCAAGCGATGAGTGCCAATCCTATGAGACTGACTATCATCTGGCGCACCTTCTGCTTCTTCAACTGTTCCGCTGTCTTCTCGTGGCTTTCAGACACCTTTGTTTCCTGGCTCTCAACAGCCTTATTCTCATTATTTTCCATAATTAATATATATATCGAATGTAATAAAATTCCTAATTTCTAATTCCTAATTTCTAATTTTCCAAGAGGGAATTGAGACATCCAGTGAGCTTGAGCACTGCGAGATTAGACACCTCGTAGTTATAATGAGCGGTGAGGTAGTTGTTCTGCGCCTCCGACATGCTCATCTCGTCCTGAAGAACCTCGACCATGGAGGTAACGCCCTCGCGATAGCGGTCCATCGTCACCTTATATATATCTTCGGCCAGACGATAGTTGTCGCGCTGCTTGCGATAGTTGCGCTCGTTGTTCATCTGGTCGTTCACTGCATTCGAGTATTGCGTCTGAAGGTTTTTCAGAGTGTTCTCGTATGCTATACGCGCATTGTCGGCATCAATCTTGGCCTTGCGTATCTTGGAACGCTTCTCAAAACCGTCGAACACGGGGACGCGGAGCGAAATACCCAATCCGTTGGAGTCATACCAATGGTTGCTCTCACCCGAATGGAACCAGTTCTTGAACTTGTCGGTATAAGCCGAGAAGGTGAAATTGCCGGTAAGGGCAATAGTAGGCAGATAGGCATCCTTGGCAAGTTTCACCTGCTGTTCGGTGAGTTTCTCCTGAGTGCGCATGAGCTGCAATTCGTAGAGATTGGAATTAAGTCCCGACTGTGCAGCCATCTCTATGTCATCCACACGCTTCACTTCGGCAATAATCTCCTCATCGGCAGGATAGTCCATGGCATACTTGAGCATGTTGTATTGCTCACGAAGCATCGCCTTGGCATTGGCGAGCGATACGTCGGTGCTCTCAATCCTGACATTGATACGCTTGAGGTCAACACCAAGAGCCATTTGATTGTCATAGAATGCCTGGGCAAAATTCCTCAGTTCCTCAAATCTCTTGAGGTTGTCGCTGATGATTGTAATCTGCTCGGTTGTGTTCTGGATGAGATAGTAGATCTTGGCAATCTGCATGATGATGTCCTCACGCGCCTTCTCGTATGAGAGTTGGTTGAGATTGTCGAGAGTCTTCGCTATCTCCACGGCAGTAAGAGCCGTCTGACTATAGAGCGGCATCTGCAACTGCAAACTTGCCGATGAGTTGTACTGCAATGTCTTGGTGACATTGTACTGCTTTCCATAGGCAGTACCGTCGGTCACGGAAACTGGCGGAGTGAAATTGTCATTAAATCCCGCAGCAAAATTTATCTGCGGCAGCAACCTTGCACGGTTCTCACTAATGTTGTGCTTGCCCTTAGCCACCTCGTTGCGGCTCGACTTGAGCGAGAGATTGTTTTCGATACCAATCTAGATCG
>JBJEAY010000102.1:0-3229 GCA_051869575.1 Prevotella sp.
CAAAACACTGCACTATTCGTCTGGAATCCCTTATAAACACAGGGGTTTCACGAAGTGCAGTGTTGTCGTCAACTCTACACTAACACTGCACATCGTCAAGCAAAGCATTAGTGCAGTGATAGTGCAATGTCTGAACAAACACTGCACTTCGTGAAACCCCGATAAACACAATACTTCAAGGCGAGTTAGTGCAGTGTGCAGTGTTAACTACAAAATTCATTTTTATATACGAGATAAATAGGCAAATAGCATTTTTCCACCGTATTCCAGGAGTGGACGAAGAGATGGTGGATTTGTTGTCACCACCAACGAGCGTCATCCTCTTTGCGACCCCACAGGCAGCCGACGATTCCTCTGCATTCAGATTCCCTCGGGCGATTTAATCGACAACACCACTCCCATCGACTATGAGCAGTTGTATGCCCAGGTGTATCATCAACTCACAAAGGAAGGAGCAAAGTATTGAAAACTACATGCAATTGATACAGAATCACAGCAATAGGATTAAGGTGGGACAAGTGTTGAAGAATCTTGGATGCAAGACGAAACGATCGAGCCATGGCACTCTATATCTCGTTGCGCCGAGGAAATAATTAAATAGTAATATGGGAAAGATAGGTACTGGGGATAGTCCCCGGTACCTATCATAGCTCACATCTCCCCACCCCTCACTATCACCACGCCAACTGAGCACACCGACGAGCGCTCGTTATTGGCAGTCTCAAAATCTATTGCTGCGAAATTACCGTTTAAGCGAGGGCAATTCGAGCTTGCTCGGGAATTGTCGAGCAGAAGGCAATTATCTAAGTCTTGCATAATCTATTCAACTATTTATCGTCATAATGCCCTTCAACTTCAAGTACTAACACTGTAATCACATCATCGTATATATCATATATTATACGATTAAAACCAGATATACGACGTGACCATGTTATATTCTTTCCACCTTTCAATGGTTCAGGATGTCCTGTACCCTCACGCGGATGTTCAACAATCTCATTAAGTATTTTGCATAGCTTTTGATAAAGATTGCGATTTGACTTCGCCCATTTAGCAATAACCCTCTGTGAGGATTTTGAAAACTCTATTTTATAACTCATAGTTTATCAAGCCATGCGTTCATCTCTTGAATACTGTCAAAATGGAGAGTCTCTCCGTTTTTATATTCATTGCGTGCCTTATCTATCTTGCTTTGCAATAAAGAATGAATTGTTGTTTCATCATTTTCAATAGGAACAATTGAGTACAATCTGTTTTTCCGACGAACAATTACCTGTTCGCCAGCATCAACTCTGTTGAAAGAAGCTGCCATCTGACTTCTAAAATCTGTAATATTCAACGTTTCCATAATTCTACATTTGTTTGTTCGCTGCAAAATTACAAATAATAATCGAAACTACCAAACAATCTATTAGTTTTTTATTCAAAATACGTCTTTGTCTATAGTTCTTTTTAGTGAATAGACAATATCTTTTTTCATTTTTTAAATAATTTATTTGGATAATCCAATTATATTTTTTATCTTTGCAAAAAAAATCAGAATGAATACAACAGATAATGAATCATACCGCAAAATTCATTTTGCAGTAATGGCAATTGAAAGCGGAGCTAAAAAACTGAATATCAGCGGACAGGAGATGGAACAGAGACTGCAAAAGCAAGACCTTATCCGTCAACGCCTCATTGGACAGTACGAACTGCTACATACTCAAAGTCTCGATTATGTGGCTGATGACATTGCTGAGACTTTGATAAACTGGGAACGTAACAACGATTAATAATGAGAATAGCGATGGAAATATACAATGAGAGATGATGTTCTTTGGCGCAAGATAGCTCGAATCATTATTATGATTTCCGAGAACTTGCACATAAGTAGTGAACGGGCCTTAGACCTTTTCTATAGAAGCAGAGTGTATAAAATGCTCGTTGACCCAAGTTATGGACTACAAACCATGAGTGACACATATATCTACGACGAATTCATATTGGAACTACGTGGGTAGTTTAGTATCATCCTTCGATCAACCTTCGATTGGGAATTTGAGGACGATTATTGGAAGAGCGGAGGTTGATTCCTGAGCAGTCAACAAGCTCGCTTCTCCTATGTGAGTCCGCTATGACTCCGCTGTGACTCCGCTTTTTTGCTTTCAGAAATTAGTCATATAGCTGTTGCAAAGCCCATTAGTATTTAACAGGGAAAATGGGCAAAAGCAAATTGGGCAAATTCTAATTCTCAATTTGCTTTTGCCCAATTTGCCCATTTACCATGTGGTGATTGCAAATTCCATATAAGGCTATTGCGGAGAAATTACATGGTAATGTGTTTATTATTTCCCCAAAGATTTATGCATCTTGTTAATGCAGCGTTTCTTCTGCTCCATATTTGGGTGAACATAGAGATTCAAGGTCGTGGAGATATTGGAGTGTCCTAACAGTACACTTACAGTCTTGTAGTCGCAACCAGCCTCAATACACCTTGTTGCGAAGCTGTGCCGGAGTCCGTGATACTTCAACTTTGGAATATCCAGTTTCTCCATGAGTCTGTTGTAGTAGTTGCGGTATGTGCGTGGCTCTGTCGGTTTGTCCTCATTGGTCAACACATAGAAATCTCCATTGACCACTTTCTTTATTGGTTTCACCATTGCCAGCAACTCCTTGCTCATTGGTATCTCTCGACATGAGTTCACCGTCTTCGGGGTATTGATAACAAGCTGCGTATGTTTCTTCTCACCCTCTACAACGTAGATTCTTTCGATGGTACGTTGCACGGTGATTGTTCCGTCAGCCACATTGATGTCGCTCCACTTCAAAGCACAGATTTCGCCGATGCGCAATCCAGTGCTCAGGCTGATGTATATACCGAGGCTCATGAAGGTGAAGTTGTGCTGCACATAGTTCAGTATCTTTCTGTGATTGGACACGGATAGAACTTCAAGTTCCTTGGGCTGGTTGTTGGCAGGATATTTTATATCCCACTCATAGTGGTTCATCCACTCGTTCTTCACCCCAAACTTCATCACCATCTTCAGGACGATAAGAATGTCCTTAACCGATTTTACACTAAGTCCACGCTCGATCTTATTCAAGACGAATGCCTGAACTTCATGCTCAGGGAGCGAATCGTTGTTACCAAACTCAGGAAGAACATGGTTCTCCAGAATTAACACGTAGGCAGCCATAGTGGACTGCTTCACATAGGGACGCTTGTACTCTTTCCAAGCCT
>JBJEAY010000103.1:0-3222 GCA_051869575.1 Prevotella sp.
CGATTTTATTATTGATTATTCTGATACATAATGGTGGTAGATTGATTATCAGCCTTCCAACAATCTGTTATCCAAGTGCTTACATCTGTGCTTTCTTTAGCAACCAATTTATTGTAAACATCCTCGTTGGCCAATGTCAATGTACGTGTACTTGCATTTTGGCCTGCTCTGCAGTCTTCCACAGATCCATCTTCATATTCTTTATAATAACCAAGCCAAGTATCCAAGCACTGACTTGTTTCAAAGCCGCCTGTTGCCAACATGGTGACATTTTCAAGAACCGGGCAATAATTGAATATTTTATTATAACAGCCTTGTACCAGCGTGGTGGCGTGAAGCACTGGAGCTGTTTTGAGACTTGTGCAGCCTTGGAACGTACCATAATAACAGGCATCTTTCAGTTCTGTAGCAGGAAGCTCTGGAGCTGTTGTGAGACTTGTGCAGTTCTGGAACATGGAGGAATAGCAATATATATCCAATGTCATGGCAGACAGTTCAGGAGCTGTAGTGAGTGATGAGCAGCCATTGAACATATAGCAATAGCATCTGTCTTTCAATGTCTGAGCAGGCAGTTGAGGAGCCTGGGTGAGTGATGAGCAATCCGTGAACATACCATAGTAGCAATAATCTGCCAATGTCGTAGCAGGCAGTTCAGGAGCTGTAGTGAGTGCAGTACAGCCAGAGAACAGATAGTAAAAACGTGCATTCTCAGTATCTGCGGTTGCGTAGTTTTCATAGTCGATGAGTGTGCGGATGTCTCCCGTACACTGAACCGGCGAGTTGGGATTTGTGAATTCGATTTTCGAATACATCCAATAGCGTGTATCATTATTATACTTAGATGTACCCTTGCTGCTCTTGCCACGCAGACGTAGATTGCCCTTTGCACCGCCAAAGGCAACATTAGAGACAGTCGAAGTGAATCTCGTCCACTTGCCTCCTCCTACCGAATATTCAAAATATTCATTTTCTCCCAGACTGAATGTGTCAAAGAACTCTTGTGGCTTAAAATTCATCGTGAATGTCTGCTCATTTTCGGCAGAGAAGGTGATATAGGGAACCAACTTCGCTTCTTCATTAGAAGTACCGATAGTTTCCCCTGATGTCCATTCTTTGATAGTAATGCCTGTAATGTTGGCCACATTCCTTCCCACCGTGAGGTTGACGGTATAGCTATTTCCGGCAGTGGTGGCTGGGATGCCTTTGGCATGGAGCGTTTCGCTCACGTCACCTTTCGTAACGGTAACATCTATGAAATAGCTGTCATTATTCGCTGTGGTAGGCGACAGCAAGGCATAGAAGTTTCCATCAGTATGCTTGTATGCATTTACCGCAAGATCTCCAGTTGTAGTATTGCCACCCGAATAGCCGGCGGTGTTGCCATGGACGGTGACTGCAGTAACCTCATACCCTGTAAACTGGGTTTGCAGTGCCGGGACTATCACGATACGCGCCATCTTGCGCTGCATAGCCAATGTGACGCCATTGTTGCCTTCTGCACGTGTTTCAGAAGAAGAACAGGTCATATAGTCGGCAGTGGCAATCTTGTTGGCATCTGTCTGATCAGTGGGCACGGCAAAGGTATTTTCGTCCACGCCGTCTGCCACAGGATAGTAGGCGGTGAAGATCATGGATGATGAAGTCCATTTCAGGAATTTGCCATTCTCTGGATTCCATGCGCTGCCATTATATGCATATACAACAGGGCCTTGGTCGGCGGTAGATACCGAAATGCGGTCGCCACTATTGAACTTATCTTCCGTCTCTGTAGTTCCTGCAGGTGTGCTGCGGGTCACGAAGCCACCACTCACATCGCCCTCGCCCACCTGTGCGGTAATCTGCACGGCGTTGGGGTCGTCTTGATAGGATGTGGTGAAATCCTCTTGCGAGCAGGCTGCGGTCAGCACGGCTGCCGCTGCCAAGGTCATATATTTGAATGTCTTTTTCATCGTTTTGCTCCTTTCTCTTTACTCGGCTTTGTTGTTTATATCTGCTCCTCCGCTCGCCCATGGGGCTGCAGTAAAGCTGTTGCCACTCACTTTGTCCATTCCGGCAGTCAATGCCAAGGTGTATTTGTTGCTGCTTTCCAAGGTGATTGCACTTGATGAAGTCCACTCGTAGGACTTGTCGCCAATAAAAATAGTTACGCAGAATGTGTGTGCATTCACGTTCTGCGGCAAAAGGATTACCTCGTAGGTGGCTGTGCGGGTGTACTTGTTGTATGCCACCGATGGGCACGTCTTGATTGCCTCATCATTAGCTGCGGTGCTATAGCCGCTCCATTTCTCTTCAGCTTGGGGCAAATAGGTTGCACTGAGCGACGTTCCTGATAACACTACCGAAGTAATCGGGTTGTCCAAGCCTTCAAACTCGTCGCGGAGCGTGAGCGTGATTTCCAACTTCGACATGATATGGTCGAACGGTATGCTGATGCCATCTGTTGAAGGCTCAACTGCATTACTGTAATAATAGAGGTGGTCGCTTGACTTGAGCTGAGCGTCTGAGGATTGGTCGGCTGATGCACTGAGCGAATAAGATGGAGAGTTCCCCAGCGAGAACGTGGCGGCAGTGACGGTTACATTGCCAGCTGAGCCTTCCCAAAGCAGCTGTTTCTTGGGTGCATCACCAGCATCTGATTCATAGGCAACCCAACTGTCATTCTCATACTTCATCACTACATTCGTGTAGTCATAGTTTTCGTTAGCCTGGTCTATCGAGAGATAGAACTTCGTTGGCTGATTCGTGTTGTCATACCCCGCACGTGTCTGGATGTCCGTCAGCAGTACGTTTACATTGATGGGGGTGTCCTTCAGAGAGTCTTTAGGCTGCATCACCTCATCGTCGTTGTTTGAGCAGCCTGCAAATATGGTTGCAAGGGCTGCCATCGCAAAAAATTTAATCTTTCTCATTTTAATTTTTATGTTTTGTTGGTTTATTAATCACAAATCGTGTGAGCCCAAACTGCCACCCTCATTCCATTCATTTACGGATGTATTAGTTGGGGTGTCGCCAGCACTTCCTGCCAATAATTGCGTTGGCTCAATCTCGTACACCTTCATCGAAGGCGTAACATAATGTTTCTTTTTGTTTTCTTTCATAATATTCATTTTTTTAATTTGTTATTCAATATATCTGTTATTCTCATTTTGCGGTTAAGGGTATATACAAACGCACAGAGCCTTCCGCCTGTGCCATCATCTGACACCTGCGGAAGGCTCTGTA
>JBJEAY010000104.1:0-3208 GCA_051869575.1 Prevotella sp.
GATGGACTTGCTCACTGTTTATCCTCCTAAGCATTTCTTCTGTGTTAGTACAGACAAGGCTGCAAATCCCGTGAACATTATGGGAGCAAGCAAGCGTATCATGGAAGACCTTGTGATGGCATATAACACCCACTTCAAGGTGACAACAGCTCGTTTTGCCAATGTAGCCTTCTCCAATGGTTCACTTCCAGATGGATGGATACACAGACTTCAGAAAAAGCAGCCACTTGCCGCTCCATCTGATGTAAAGCGTTATTTCGTGTCACCAGAGGAGAGCGGACAGATTTGTATGCTCGCTTGCATCCTTGGCAATGGTGGTGAAGTGTTCTTCCCGAAGTTGGGCGAAGACCAAATGCTAACCTTCTCAGCAATATGTGATGACTTCGTTAAGGCAGAAGGGTTCAAGAAGGTGGAGTGCGACAACGATGCAGCAGCAAAGCATTATGCAGCCGAGATGGACTACGAAAGCGACTCCTATCCTGTTGTCTATTTCAAGTCTGATACCACAGGTGAAAAAGCCTACGAAGAGTTCTATGTGCCTGGAGAAAAGGTTAATATGGGGCGATTCTCTGCCCTTGGAGTGGTAGAGCAGACTACCCGTAGGAATATGAGTGAGGTAAATGATTTCTTCTCTGAACTTGAAGCCATCTTCCAAAAGGAAGACTTCACTAAGGCTGAGGTTGTAGAATCAATAAAGAAGTTCATTCCCAACTTCGAGCATGAAGAAAAAGGAAAGAACTTGGATCAAAAGATGTAAGAAATAAAAGCTATAATAATGGCAGATTATAAAAAAACAATCGACTTCATCAATTCGGTTTATGGCAACAAGGAGTTTACCCCTCTTGCCGTTCCTGTATTTGCAGGAAATGAAAAGGCATACCTCAACGAGTGCATCGACACAACCTTCGTTTCGTCGGTAGGTAAGTTCGTTGACCGCTTCGAGGAGGATATGGCAAAATATACTGGTGCGAAACGTTCAGTAGTGTGCGTCAGCGGAACAAATGCACTCCACATGTCGCTTCTTCTCTCTGGAGTAAAAAAAGATGATGAGGTGATTACTCAGGCACTTACCTTCATCGCGACCTGTAATGCACTGTCTTATATTGGAGCACATCCTGTGTTCCTCGATGTGGATAAAAGCATAATGGGTCTCTCTCCCGATGCCATGAAGGAGTGGCTTCAAAAGAATGCCGAGGTACGTAAGAACACTCGCATTGGCGAACTTCTCGAAAGCCATGATTTCGCTTTTCGTGAAGACGAATTGGCTTGCTACAACAAGAACACAGGAAGAAGAATCAAGGCATGTGTCCCGATGCATACCTTCGGTCATCCTGTTCGCATTGAAGAGATTGCCAACCTCTGCAAGGAGTGGCACATTGAATTGGTTGAAGATGCTGCCGAATCCATTGGTTCTACATACAAAGGCCAACATACAGGAACCTTTGGTAAGATTGGTGCTATCTCGTTCAATGGTAACAAGACCATCACCACAGGAGGTGGTGGCATGATGCTCTTCAACGATGAAGAACTTGGAGCTTACGCCAAACATATCACTACACAAGCCAAGGTTCCACATCGTTGGGAGTTCCGTCACGACCATATTGGCTTCAATTATCGTATGCCGAACATCAATGCCGCTCTTGGTTGTGCACAGTTGGAGAATCTCGACAAGTATATTGCAAGCAAGCGCAAGGTTGCTGCTGAATACATTGAGTATTTCAAGAATGTAGATGGCATTGACTTCTTCGTTGAACCCGAGAACACCTTCTCCAACTATTGGCTCTCTGCCGTAGTCCTCAAAGACAAGGAGTCACAACTCGAATTCCTCCAGCAAACCAATGACAATGGCGTAATGACTCGTCCTATATGGGAACTCATGAATCGCCTCCCAATGTTTGAGAACTGCGAAAATGATGGACTCGCAAACACCATCTGGTTTGCAGATCGAGTAGTTAACATTCCTTCAAGTGTTCGTGTTGAAGATTTATAATTATGAACAAGAAGAATCTTATCCTTCTCGGTGGTGGAGGTCATTGCAAATCTGTCATAGATGTGGCTGAATCAGCGGGGTTCAACATCCTTGGAGTCTTGGATATGCCCGAGGAAGTTGGGAAGCAGGTGCTCGACTATAAGGTAATTGGTACAGATGATGACATTCCACAATATGTCGATAAGGCAGAATTTGTCATTACAGTTGGTTTTATCAAGAATCCTGCTATCCGTATTAAACTATATAATATGGTAAAAGAGGCCGGTGGCAAATTGGCTACAATTATTGCATCTACTGCTCACGTCTCTAAATATGTGATCGTAGGCGAAGGTACAGTTGTTATGAATCAAGCTGTCGTAAATGCAGGAGCAAAAGTAGGTGTAAACTGTATCATAAACACCTTTGCTAATATCGAACATGATGCACAAATAGGTGACCAATGTCATATCTCCACAGGAACAATGGTCAATGGCGATTGCAAGGTTGGTGACAGATGTTTCATTGGTAGCCAGTCTGTCCTTGCAAACGGAATTGAAATTGGGGATGACATCATCGTAGGGGCTGGTTCGGTAGTTCGCAAGAGTATCGAACGGAGGGGAATATATTCTGGCAATCCTGCCATACTCAAAAGAAAAGGATAATGAAAAAAATAGCCCTATTTACAGTTTTTTATCCTGGAGCGGAAAATTATGTGGATGAATTCATTCTGTCTATCAAACACCAAACACTAAAGTGTTTTGATTTGATTATAGTAAATGATGGATATAAAGAAAAGAACCTTCAGTCATTATATCCAGAGATTTCAATCATTGAATTAGATGGTGCGAATAGAATATCTACAAATCGAGAAATAGGTATAAACTATGTTATTGAAAAAAAATATGAGTACTTGTTGCTTTGTGATGTAGATGATTGTTTTAGTCCTCTTCGAATTGAAAAATCAATAAGTGCTATAGAAGATTTTGATATTTTAGTTCATGATCTTGATATTGTAGATGTCAATAAGAACATTATCTTTGAAAGCTATTTCTCGAAAAGCATGAACATGCAGGTAGAACTGAATTCTGCATTTCTTCTCACCAAGAATATCTTCGGTTTCTCAAATACTGCTTTACGCGTTTCTAAACTTCAAAAGATTTCATTCCCAAAAGACCTCAGAATTGTAGATTGGTACTATTTTACTATACTGTTGAACGAAGGTTTGAGAGCGAAGTTTTT
>JBJEAY010000105.1:0-3208 GCA_051869575.1 Prevotella sp.
GAACATCTCTTTCCTTAACAGGAGTATGGCTGTCTATCGCCACTGCACTTACACCTTGGCTTTGGTAATAATCCGCTATGCTGCGTGCATGGTCGATATTGATGGCATACACGAATCCCTTTCTGTTATGGGCATATTCCATCACACAGTTGTAGAGCCGTTCGATGGAGGGACGCTTGTTAAGCACGGCATCCATCTCCTTCACTTGATAGTCACCATCCGCTCCTCTTTTCTTCAGCGAGCCGATGAGTTGTTGCGTATGACTGTCAGCCTTGATACTCACAAAGTCGTACGTTGAAAGCCACTTCGCTTTGATAAATGCAGGTATATCCCATGACTTAACCAATATGTCAAAGAGGTCGGTAAAGCCTTTGCCGTTCAGTCTGCATGGTGTGGCGGTAAGTCCCAAGAACTTGGCATCTGGCCATGTGTCCCACATCATCTTGTAGGTTTTGGCAAGGGCGTGGTGGGCTTCATCGATGACTACCAAGGATGGAGTAAAATCAAGGGAATCTATGCGTCGGGATATGGTCTGGATGGACTCAACGATGATGTTTTGATTATTGATGAAAGATGAATGATTGTTGGCGTTCAATCCCATTCGTGTGATTGTCGCCTTAATCTGCTCAATCAGCTCACGGCGATGGGCCACAATAAGTATTTTCGCGTAGCCCTCTTTAACTCTTTCATCCTTTAATTCTTTAATTACAAGCTCTGCGAGTACAACGGTTTTGCCTGTACCCGTAGGCATTTGCACCATTACGCTGCGTTGCTTATCGAAAGCCTCGTTTACTTGGGCGCATATTTCGGTTTGATAATCTCTCAGCATTTGGTAGATTTATTAAACTTCCGACAATCTTCAATCATCGACATGTAGGTCACCTTCACATCCTGTCCAGGCTTGTTTTCGATCATATAATCATATATATCATTCTGAGCAATGAACAAGGTAAAATCCTCACTCTTCTTTTTGATGTCATACCTATAAACAGCACTTTTTCTTCTCAAAAACAGTGCTTTGCCTACAATACAAATTCTCTCGTCTGCACGTATGGCATAGTTGGGGAATGCGTAGCCATTCATGTTACTCATTTTCCGTAAATATAGCAAGCCGTCCAGACGCAGGAACTCGGCGAAACCTCGTTGAACTATTTCCGGTTTACCTTCAAAGACCATATTCGTCTTCATATCCACCCATCCCTCCGCAACATATCTTTGATTATTGTCAAAGAACTTCATATTCTGAAGCCGCTCATCGGGACAATCCTCAACTATTGTATATCCTTGGTAACGCTTTTTCCATGATGACAGACTGCGTTCATCCCTCTCGTCGTTTATCTTTTCTATACGCAAGCTCTCTTCATCACAACAGCGTATCATTTCTTCACGTCCCATTTTCTCCTCTGCCACCAACGGGTGGTCTGGGTCTTGCTGAAGGAATATCCTTCCATCCTTATCCTTGAATATCCTCACTCCATTCCCCAATGACTCCTGCAAGGCAAACACCTGCGTAGGCAGGTTCAGCGACACATACCTTTTCTTCCATAATATGCCGTCGCCCACCTGCATTTTCAGCAGGTTATAGTGTATTCCATTGTTGTTGTCTATAAGAGGCGAGACAATACGAGGGTAGAACATGATGCCATCATCGGTTGAGAGTTCCAGGCCAAAGAAATCTACCACTTTTGGCATATTCCTGAATGTCACCCCATTCACCTTATCCACCCACACAGTCTTTCCGTCAATATTCCGGGTCCTCTCAAAACCCGCTTCATCTGCTCCTGCATATAGGGAAGACATTCCCTCGTGAGAAACAATCTTCACCATATCATCCCCCTCACCATCCAGTAAAGACGGCGGAATCCATCCTCCTTTTATCTTTTCAACCTTTATATCTTTTATCCTTTCATTCTTTATTCCGCAGAATGTGGCATCCCAGTCCCTGGCTGCCGATGGCAGTCCGAAAGCCCGATACAGCCCCACAAGGTCGATGATGGTGCAGCACACCTTACCTTGGTGCGCCCTCAACCCACGTCCCACCATCTGGAGGTATTTCGCCAACGAGAGGGTAGGACGTGCCAACTGGATGAACTCCACGTCAGGGCAGTCGAAACCCTCAGAGAACAAATCAACACTCACCAAAATCTCAGGATGTCCTTTCTCTCGGAAGTTTTTCACCGCTTCCTTGCGTTCACGCATCTCTGTTTTTGAACTCAATGCCAGTGCTGCCACCCCCTGCTGCTTATAATACTCAGCAATATGCTCTGCATGTTCAATGTCTATGGCATAAACAATGCCCTTCTTGCCATCGGCATGTCTCTTGTAAGTGTTAAACAATCGTTCGATGCAAGGCGTGTCATCCAGTTTATCCCTCATTTCCTTTGTCTGATAGTCGCCATCAGTGCCACGTTTCGTCAGTGAATCTATTCGTTCCTGTTCATCACTGTCTGGTTTAACAGAATAGTAGTCATATGTACAGAGCCATCCTTCAGCGATAAACCATTTGATGCCATGTGACTGCACCAGCACCTCAAACAAATCGGTGAATCCGTCTCCGCTCATTCGCCATGGTGTAGCTGTCAATCCCAAGAACTTAGCTTCCGGCCATGTGTCCCACATCATTTTGTAGGTTTTTGCAAGGGCGTGGTGGGCTTCGTCGATGACAACCAAGGAATAGCCCCCCTGCCCCCCGGTGGGGGGTGTTGCAACGCCATTGGAGGTTAGATGGCGGGATATGGTCTGGATAGATTCGACCGTGATGTTATGGTTGTCCATCTTCATTCGTTTGATGGTCTCTTTGATTTGTTCAATCAGCTCACGGCGGTGGGCTACAATCAAGACATTCTCGATTTTCAATTGACTGACGAGCGAAGCGAGAACCATGGTTTTGCCTGTGCCTGTGGGCATCTGTACCATGATGCTGCGATGCTTATCGAAAGCATATCTTACTCGGGAGCATATATCTGTCTGATAGTCTCTTAGGGGCATAGGAATTTATTTTTGTGGGGATTTGAGGTTGATGACGGTTTGTTTGCCAGTGATGGTGGTCATGATGGCTTTGCCGTCGGGGGTGATTTCCACCTTGTCGTGCTTCGGTTCGACCAATACTTTGCCAGACTTGTCCATGACACCCCAGTGGAGGGGCAGGTCTTCGAAGGGAAAGAAGTTGTTTTCGCTTTTTATATTTCGGTATATCGGAGGAACGATG